>CAZKSF010000002.1:14067-135678 GCA_964555405.1 uncultured Bacteroides sp. | reverse complement strand
CTTGACGAAACCGATTCCGGACTCGACATCGATGCCCTGAGGGTGGTTGCCGGCGGTGTAAATAAACTGAAGACTTCAGAAAACGCCACAATAGTGATTACTCACTATCAGCGTCTGCTCGACTATATAAAACCTGATTTCGTTCATGTGCTTTACAAGGGCAGAATAGTACGGACCGGTGGTCCGGAGCTCGCACTGGAACTCGAAGAACGCGGCTACGACTGGATCAAGCAGGAAACCGACCGCAATGACAACATATAATTATCCCGATTTTCTATGACTGACAATAATAAAGATAGTCTCCGGCAATATCTGGAACTGTACGATGCAGAACGCCGGACAATAGAGAACGGGGCACCGGAACTGCTCAATATACCCCGGGGTGCCGCACGCGCTTTACTGGAGAACCGGCAGCTCCCCGACCGACGCACCGAAGGATATGAGAGGACATCGGTCAATGATATGTTCGCGCCTGATTTCGGACTGAACATTACCCGAATAGACATGCCGGCAGACCTGAAATCAACTTTCCGGTGCGGGGTACCTAACATCACCACTTTAACAGGTGTTACGGTAAACGATATGTTCCATACAGTCGAAGGAGTTGAACAGCGGTTGCCGGAAGGTGTATTTTTCGGTTCACTTGCGCGCGCATGTCGCGACATACCCGATATCGTGCGTCGCGCATATGGCTCGGTCGCTCCTGCCGATAATACTTGTGTAGCCCTTAACACGATGCTTGCACAGGATGGTATAGTGATATATCTGCCACGTGGTGTGAAACTTGAAAAGCCGCTGCAGACTGTAAACATACTCTCTGCTTCAGCACCCCTGATGGCTGTACGTCGCTTACTCATTGTCCTTGATGACGATGCGTCGCTAAGTCTGCTAAACTGCGACCATACAGCCACCTCGGATGTAGATTTCGCTGTCAGTCAGGTATCGGAAATTATCCTCGGTAAAGGATCGACACTTGACATGTGCGATATGGAGGAAGCTTCTGCCACGACTGCACGCCATTCGATGACTTATGTACGGCAATGCGAAAAATCAAGATTCTCGTTCAACGGTATAACGCTGCAGGGAGGTGTCACCCGAAACGAATTTTCAGTGGAGATAACCGGGGAGCACTGCGAAACGGATATACATGGCATGGCAGTGGGTTGCGAATCGCAACATATCGACAACTGCTCCAATGTGCGTCATAACTGCGGACGTTCCAATAGCCGACAGCTTTTCAAATATGTGCTTGACGACCGGTCGACAGGGGCTTTCGAGGGTTCTATCGTAGTTGCCGACGGCGCCGCCTTCACTGAAGCATACCAGTCGAACCGTAATGTGCTTGCATCTACGGAAGCACGTATGCACACACGTCCGCAGCTTGAAATCTATAACGATGACGTGAAGTGCAGCCACGGTGCCACGACAGGACAACTCGATAAAGAGGCACTGTTTTATATGCGGACACGAGGTATTCCCGAGCAACAGGCACGCACCATGCTTATGCAGGCTTTTATGGCAGATATCATCGACTCCATAACCATTCCCGGACTCAGAGAGCGTCTGCACCACCTGGTTGAAATGCGTTTTCACCGTCATGAAGCTCACTGTGCGGAATGTACGGTCAATGACAACAACACAATTACCGAATGTCATGAACAACAGTGAAAGCAAGTATTATGATGTTGAGCATCTGCGCCGGGATTTTCCGGCTCTACAGCTGAAGATACATGGAAAACCCCTGATTTATCTCGACAATACCGCCACATCCCAGACTCCCAGATGTGTGGTGGATGCCGTGGAGGACATGTACTATAATCATAAGGCAAACGTTCACCGCGGAGTATATCTGCTCGCACAGGAATCCACTGCCATGATGGAACATACACGTCAGCGCACGGCAGCCTTTATAAACGCTGCATCGGATCGCGAAATCATCTTCACACGCGGCACGACAGAAGGTATAAATCTTGTAGCCTCCAGTTATGGATCACTTCTTGAGCCGGGCGATGAAATAATTGTGACCGTAATGGAGCATCATAGCAATATAGTACCCTGGCAACTGCTATGTCAGCGCCATAATCTCACCTTGCGGGTTGTTCCTCTCAGTGACAGAGGTGACGGTACACTTGATATGGAGGCTTACCGTGACATGCTCAACGAACGCACCCGTATAGTGTCGGTATGCCATGTGTCGAATGTACTCGGTACAGTAAATCCGATAAAAGAAATTGCAGCTGAAGCACATAAATACGGTGCTGTGGTAATGGTGGACGGAGCACAGGCAGCCCCGCACATCAAGATAGATGTACAGGCACTCGGCGCCGACTTCTATGCGTTTTCGGCACACAAGATGTACGGACCATCCGGAATAGGCGTATTATACGGCAGAAGTGATCTGTTGCGTCAGATGCCGCCCTGGCAGGGAGGAGGCGAAATGATCGAACGGGTAAGCTTCACAAGAGGTACTACATTTGAGGAACCGCCGCTAAAATTTGAAGCAGGCACACCTGATTTTGTCGGTATATCGGCTCTGAGCCACGCTATAGACTATATTGAAAACATAGGACTTGATGCTATTGCAGCTCACGAACGTAGGCTTCTGGATATGACAATGGAGGGAATGAAACAGATTCCGGGTATACGTTTCTTTGGAACCGCACCGGGGAAAGAGGCTGTCATTTCATTCCTTATCGGACGCGCACACCATTATGACACAGGAATGTTGCTTGACAAACTCGGCATAGCCGTACGTACGGGTCACCATTGCGCACAGCCGCTTATGGAAGCTCTCGGCATCGAAGGAACAGTAAGAGCTTCATTCGGACTGTACAACACTGAGGAGGAATGCCGCGCGTTTATTGCTGCTCTTGAACGGATAGCTCCGATGTTGCAGTGAACATTTGACCAGTCTGAAACGTATAATAATATATGACAATTTTATAACGTTTCAGACTATGCGATCTACATCATTATTCTACGGACTTTTAGTCATAGCGGCAGGTGTACTGCTGATCATATTCAACGGACGCGCCGAGTTTCTGTCATGGGTAGTGGTATTGGCAGGTATCACTCTTGCAGTTCCTTGTCTTTGCTCGCTTATAAGTGCAATTTCCTCCAACCGTCAGGCGCAACGTGACGGAGCGTCAAATGTAAGTTTGAGCATACTTAATTCCGGCATCGTAATTGCGAGTATAATAGGAATCGGTATCGGAGGATGGATGATATTCAATCCGACATTCTTCATCGGCTTTCTTGCTTATGCTTTCGCAGTAATAATAATTCTCTACGGTATATACCAGGTACTGCAGATAGCATGGATCTATCGCCCGCTTCCGGCATATCTTTACATCATACCGGTGCTTATGATTATTGCAGGGTGTGTGATTCTGTTCAGCTCGGTACATACAATACAGTACACCGTAGTGCTAATCACAGGCATAAGCCTTATATGTGCCGGATTAAACAATGTGCTGCAATACACCGATTCATTAAAAAAATAATGTGTGAAAACGAGGGCACTGAAAAGAAGTCAAAATTGGCATCCGCTCTCGGGAGGCGCTAAAATAAAAGGTTCGCCAAGTCCATCAGATTGGATTTGGCGAACTTATTTTTATATCATTAGATATGTATTTATTAACGTAATATTCCCGCTTGAGCCTTAAAACAGAAAAGTAAAATCAATATTATTCCAGGATAAACTTCCAAGCAGGGATGATTTCAATCTTAATACCATTAATGTCGATCATTCCTTCGTCTTCATAGGTTACGATAATATTCCTTTTAGTCTTAATTTTATCTTGTAGTCTTACAAGAGCTGTAATTTCACGATTGAATGTAGTGTCCGAGTGGTTCATCGAATAGCATACTTGCACGGCAGTATCTTGCTCAGGAATGACAAAGTCTACCTCAATTCCGTGGTTGTAATGATAAACGGCATCGGTTATCCCAAATTTCCTTAATAAAGTCACACCAACCAAATTCTCAAGTAATGACGTCCGTATATCCATTGCTAATAATGATATGATGCCATTATCAATGAAGTAATATTTGGGGTTAGTCACTCTATCTGTTAAAGAATCGGCAATATTGGGAACGGTAAGGAGTAAGTATGCGTCAGAAGCATATCCAAGATAATTAATTACAGTTGCCTTCCCGATCTTAGTTCCTGTCGATGCAACGATATTCGTTGCTCTGGTGAACGATATTGGCTGCTTTATGCTTTCAGCCATCTTTTTAAATAATATTCGCAATGCAAATATATTTTCTATTTTATTACGCGCAGCTATGTCTCCCTGAAAAATCTTCTGATACAGACTTGTCAGATAATCTCTCTTTACCGGAAGAGTAGCACATTCCGGGAAGCCACCAAATTTAAAATATTCTTCAAAATACCGCATTAACTTTGATCTATCCGTAGTAGTAGCGGTTAACAAATCGCTATTCGGATTTATTCCATTAATTTCAAGATACTCAGCAAATGAAAATGGAAAAACATCCTGCGTCATATATCTTCCTCCCAACACAGATGCAACATCTTTTGAAAGCATCTTTGCATTGCTGCCGGTTATTATAACCTTATACTTGTTGTCAGCTAAACGTCGAGCAAATTTCTCCCATCCTTCAATATTCTGGATTTCATCCAAAAAAAGCATCGGTCGTTTATCGCTCAACTGTCCATGCACCTCCAGTATTTTATTCAGATCGTCAACAGTCATTCCGGCAAGTCGTTCATCCTCAAAATTAAGGTACACAATCTCATCCCAGTCATGACCGTCTGCTATCAAACGCTGGATTTTACCGTACAATATATATGATTTGCCTGCCCGCCTAACACCTACAAGAACCTGCCTGTCAAAGTTATCAATATTAATATTACGAGGTATGACCGTGTGCATCATTACTTCAACACGGTTCTCAAGCATTACCTCTCGCAGCGTCTCTCTATTTATCATATCTATAATGTTCTATTAACAGAACAAAAATAATAAAATACTGTTCTATCAGCAAAACATTATTCAAAAAAATCAAATCCATCCTCTCATTTTCCTGACAGTACTTGTCAAGCAGAGCTATATCAGTCTGATCTATACCATAAAGATACAAAAAATTAGCACCTACACAAGATTTGCTGTTTCATTATTTTTTTTGTAATTTTGCCTCGCAGACCGCACGACAGAAGCCCAGTCAGGGCTTGAGGGCGGGAGGCAGACATATTTGAAAAGCGTTTACTCTACGCTCTTTCTTGGCTTGTTGAAACCTGGAAAATTTCATATTGGAGTCAAGGATGAGACAACGGTAGATGCCACTGCGGATTGTATATCCATATCTTGACTGCACGTGAGCGTGGTCATTAGAGGTTTTATACATCTTCTGCGTGAGGCTTCTGCGTTGTCCGTTCTACTCCAATGGGCAATTCCAGGGCCTCAACAAGCGGAACGGGCAATAGGTACAGGCTCTCACGCTTTTTGTTTTTTAAATTTTATTTTGCCTTTCCCGGAGAGTCCATAAGGCCCCAATATATTATATGTTGACAAAAATCTGTATTAACGTCTTGCTTGATAATCACCCCAAATTCATTTTTATTTGAAAATGGGTAATTATATGTGGTCGTATTTACCAATACTCAACTTTTTTTCTCCATATTATTCATTTTTTATTAACACAATAACAATGAGCAGCTTGTTTTTTCGTAATTGCTTCTTTTTGTGTAATCGTTGTATATACAGAAGTATATATACACTAAAAGAAGACTTTTATAAAATGAGGAAAGGTCCAATTATTCTTTTGTCCCTTCTCTGTATTCATATTTATATTTTCGATGCCGTTGCACAAACTTTGACTCCAGCTCAGTGGAAATCTATTTCTCAGAGTGGGGATTATATTATTGGTCAAGGCGTTGATGCTGATCTTGAGAAAGCTCGTCAATCTGCTTTGTCTAGTCTGGTGAACAGTATTTCTGTAAACGTCAGTTCTCAATTCAGTTACACTGCTAATGAGGTGACAAAGGACGATGAATTGAAATCAGAAGAGAAAGTCAATTCAATTATAAAATCCTATTCTACCGCTGCACTTAACAACGTTGATGAATACGTAGAGCTAAATAAGGGCGAATATTCGGTCTATCGCTATATAAAGCGTTCCGATCTACGTGCTATGTTTAAAAAAAGAGTGGCATTAGCTCGTAAATGGATTTGGGAAGCTCGCAGAAGTGTTAAGGATGGCAAGACCGGGGATGCTTTGCGTGATTATTATTGGGCTCTTCTGCTTTTACGCAGCTGTCCAGATGCTGATTTGGAAGTCTTCGAAGACGAATCTGGTGAGCATAATATGATGCAATTCGCTTTTGCTGCTATTAGAAATATTCTCTCTTCTATTTCTATCGAAGCTACTGAAATTGAGGTTAGCGATGGTTTGCAATATGTCACTTTAAGTTTCACCCAAGGTAATCAACCCTTAACTAATTTCAACTATCATTTCACAGACGGTAAGGATGTGTCAGAACTATACACCGCGAAAGACGGCGCTGGCGAAATTGTTATTCCAGCTGGTCTAAAGCTTTCTAAAGTGAAAATTATTGCTGAATATGAGAGTAGGGAAGAGGCTAATATCAATCCCGACCTCCGTTGTGTCATAGAGTCAACTGAACCTGTTCCTTTGACAGGCGCACAGATTAAAATCAGCACAAAAAACTGTCGCACAATTGATTCCAATTCTTTTTCAGTCCAGCTTGCTCAGACTCCTAAGAATGAAACTGCTAATATTGACATTGCTGCTTCCTCATCATCTTCTTTGCATACTCCTTCTGTCAATAGTTTGAATCCAGATTACTACTCAATGTGTATGGCTACAGTGGATGTCGTCCAAAAAGCTATTACTTCTAGGTCTTTAGAACCTGCTAAGTCCGTTTTCACTGAACAAGGCTGGAGTATGTTCAAGAAATTAATGAATTATGGGTTTGCACGCATGATCCGCCAACCTCAAGTAGATTTGATTCCATTTGCAGATGGCATGATTTGCCGTAGCTTTCCTATGAGCTTCTCTTTTAAGAGTAACAATCGTAATTTTACGGAAGATGTAGTGCTTTATATAGATAAAGACGCAAAAGTATATGAAATTGCTTTCGGTCTTGAAAAAATTGCTGTCGATGATATTATGAAGAGAGGTGAATGGGAGTTAGCGGCTCGTCAACTGATGGTGCATTTCCTTGAAACATATAAGACAGCCTATGCTCTCAAGCGTCTGGATTACATTAATTCTATTTTCTCTAATGATGCCTTGATAATTACCGGCTCAGTGGTCTATTCCAGTGGAAAAGGTGACATTGGACCATCATTGAAGAAAAATGTGAAATATACCCGTCAGACCAAAGCTAAGTATATGACTAATCTTGAGAGATGTTTCAGGTCAAATGAATATGTGAATATTCGGTTTGCCGACAATGTCGTCAGGCGTTCTCATACGAATCCTAATATTTACGGAATTCAGATTAAACAAGACTACTTTTCATCTTCGTACGGAGATACGGGATATCTCTTCCTGATGATTGATTTTGCTGATCCTAATGCCCCACTGATACATGTGCGTACATGGCAACCAGACCTTGATCCAAACACAAGGGACGGTCGCATAAGTATGGCAGATTTCCAATTATAAAACTACTTTTTCAATAACCTTTTTTATGAGACAAAAAATCCTATTACTGGCAATTTCTTTCATTGTTGCCATGGGGTTCTCCTCCTCAGCCCAGAAGACAATGGATGTCCAGAAGTTCACGCGGCTTGACAATGATCTGACAGCTCGTGTGACAAAACCTGTGAAAGACCACGATGAGGGGAAATTGTGTGCCCTCATTAAAGTAGTGACCAATATTCCGGAGATTGAAGTTCGTCCCGATGCACTTGGTATCGTTCAGGAGGAAAAGCATACAGGGGAACTATGGCTCTACGTTCCGTATGGTGCTCGTAACCTGACGTTTGCTTCAGAAGGTTTTTTCCCAGTCATATATCAATATCCTGAGGTTATATCTGAAGGTACTGTCTATGAACTGAGACTATCTTCTCTTGACAATTTAGACGGAACTCTTCCTGCCAACACCAACACTCAGATGTTTGTATTATCTTTCAATCCTGATGAAGCAATCTTGTACATAGATGATATGGAACAGAATACTGATGCTGGACTTTTTTCTGCTATGATGAACAAAGGAACCCATACTTATCGTCTTGAAGCATCGGGTTATGAGGAAGTAAACAGCGAGTTTGAATTGGAAGACACTCCGATTCAGAAGCAAATAAAGATGCAACCTCTTTTTGCCAAACTTCAAGTCAACACACAACCTGAAAATGGATTCAATGTTTGGAATGGAAAAGAATTTTTGGGTACTACTCCTTTAAAAAGCGGACGACTCGAGCCTGGTAGATATAATCTACACATTGAGAAAAAGGATTTTTATCCAGTTGATACTGTTTTGCGCTTAAGGGAAGGCGACGATATAACATTAAATTGTCGTCTTACTTCCCATGCAGACAGTCTTTTCTACAACCGCCAACTTGGAGGAAGAAAAGTTGCGATAGGTGTGCATACTGGCTATCTTATACCTTTTGTTACTTCCAAGGCTAAAGGAGGTTTTACCGGAAGTATGATCAACTATAGCTTTGGGGATGATAGAGAAAATCTTAAATATTTGAGTCAGTCTGGTTTTACTGCTGGAATTGATATTGATATCCGTTTGGTCAAGAATTTATTCTTGACTACTGGTTTAGAATATTCCTATATGAAGTATAGCAATAAATTTGACATGACTTTAAAAAATGCAGTCATACAAACAACAAACGGTTCAGCCTATGTTGGAGACCAGATTAATGATTACAAAGAAAATTATACTCAGCAACTGCTTAAGCTCCCTATTTTGGCTTCTTATAGATTTGTTTTGACTAAATATGCAAGTATGCATGTGAATCTCGGGCCTTGGGTCGAGTACGGATTATCAGGCAAAATGAAACTAAATGGTTCTTCTGTTACATCCGGTAAAATCTATAAAGTTTCGTTTGTTGGTAATATTGATTATTCAAATCCTATCGGCACATTTGATGCTGCAGATCATAAGGAAGGTAATTTCGATATGTATTATAAAACTCAAACATTTTATACCACTCGTGAAAACGGTATCAATGTAGGTGTTACGGATGAGAGTATCTATACATTCCATGATTCACCCTGGAATAAATTAAATTATGGTGTCCGTTTGGGAGCGACCTTTGAGTTGCGAGGATTCCAATTGGGCCTTCGCTATGATTACCAGGTTTCTAATTCGGCAAATAAGAAATTCTGGGAATCTGCACGTGTTCCATTGTTTAATAACCAAATTGGCAGTAACAATATGTCTGGCTACAGTAATATGGTTCATTCTCTTGCTATTATTTTAGGATATATGTTCCGCTATTAATAACTAATATAAATATGAAATAAACATGAAACAAAAATTTTTTCTTAGAGCATGGCTTATGGCATTGCTGCCCCTTGCTCTCCTTGTGGCTTGTCATGACAAAAATGATGAACCTTCAAACCCTCAACTTCCAAGTATGGTCTCAACTTCCATCGAAGGAGATTGGCTTGAAAATAGCAGTGATAAGAATATGATTTCTATTGGAGAGGTTCACTATGATTCAGATGGATCTTTTTCGATGTTTTCAATGATTGTAAATACCGAAATAAATGAGATTTTCAACTATAATGGAGAGTGGTCGATTAGTCAGGATATTTTAACTGAAACTTATAGAAGTCAGATTACAGGGCAAAATCTAACAGACAGGTATAACTTAATGTTCTGTGATAAATATTCATTGATTATCGAAAATCTTAAGTCCACTGACATTGCGCAAAGTGATAAAATTGTTTCGAAACGGACTCTTTCTATAGACGAAACATGTGATTTCAGCATTGAGGATTCTGAATATTCTGAATTCATTCCGATTTCTTACAGCTCTACAAACTCACATGTGGCTACTGTGGACGAAAGCGGTCATATAGAGGCTCTTAATCCAGGCATAGCTTACATTATTGCATCTTCTAAGATAGGAAATGTAGTTAATAAAGTGACTGTCACTTCTCCTCTAATTATTGATGATTACATACAATACATGGGTAATAATATTAAAGAAGTAACTGCAGAATTCGGAGATATTTATATTACAACGCCAAGTGAGCCAATTTCTGAAAGGCAGTTCTTTCTTGCTAATCCCATTGTCCAATCAGTTACAATGGGTTATGCCTTACAGAAAGTAAGAATGATTATTGTCACCATACGTCCTTCTTTTGATGCGAATGAAATTATGACTGCTTGGGATAATGCTTTTGACACTTCTTCAACATCGAAGTTGGTTCATTCCTACATAATTGAAAGAAACGGCGAAAAATACCTGGCGATGTTAGATAATTCGGCTATTCAAGCTATGCTTACAATTATCTCTTATGTAGAAGTTCCACCAACTGAATATGAATTTACCGAGACTGATTTTACTCAATTTGCTTGGCTCCCGGGTACTCCTGTCATAGAAGCTGCAACCATACTGAATTATGACATTACTTTTGAAAATATCGAGGATGGTTTCTTTGATACAATAAAAATAACTGATAATAATGCTTTTGATGAACTCAGTGTCCTTTTCGAAACAGAAGAAGAACCATTTCCTGTTGACTGTATCATTTTACGTTGTAAAAAAGATATTACAGAAGAAGACCTGAAGCCTTGGTTTGAATCTGTGTTTACTCCTACCGATGATGAGCTAAACCCATATACATATGACTTCGGTAATGGAAACGTGTATGTCTATTGCAAAAAAGTGGGCTCAAGACTTAATGTTTATTATAAAACAAGAAAAAGAAGATAATTAATTATGAAGTGTTCAAAATCATTTTTATTGATGGTTCTTAGTACATTCATGTTTTTCGCATCATGCAGTAAAGACGAACCGAAAGAAGTGTCTCCCGAATATAAAGCGGCACTATTTGTCAATACTTGGTGTACATCCTATGGTAATGGACAAAGTACTCTATTGACTCTTGCCAACACTCATAGTGTAACTTTGGTTGAGACTGCTATAGTCGATGGCAATACCACAACGCAGACTATTTCTGGATCTTGGATGTATTATCCAGAAAATAATATTCTGGTTATACAATATGGATACGCATCCTCTCCGGATAATTATACAATTACCTCAGCTTCTTATAAGGTCAGAGAATTAAAGAATGGAAAGATGGTTTTATTAAATCAGGAAACTGGTGCGATTAATACTTATTTCCGCTTTGCTGACAGTTTCACGGCTACCGTAGGAGAGACTCTTGATAATTTAGTTTCTGCTTCGACTTTGATAGAGTCTTCAAATCCAGCTGTTATTTCCATCCTCAGTTCAGGTATTCCTGAAGTTGTCGCTGTTGGAAAAGCTTATTTATTTCTAAGCAATGATACCAATGCTTATGCCATTGAAATTATTGTATTGCATCAATCTCAAATTTTTGTCGGCTATCTTGGTCGGTCTATCGTTGATGTATTAGAGGTGTACGGAGATCCTGATGTTACAGGCACTATTGACAAGAGTTTCGCTATATTATATAATACAAATCTCGAGGAAGGACTATCAGCAATTCAAGTTCAATATGATCCTGTGACCCTTGAAGTGACTCGTATATTAGTGCAATACAGTGATGAGAAAGTTTGGAGTAGTGACGTTAAATTCATCTCTTCCTGGCTAAATCAAGAGGGTGAGTTTTATTTTCCCGAACATTCAATGCTTGAAAGTGATTTTCTTATCTCTAGCTTTGAATCTAATGGTAAATACTATATAAGTTATAACAATCTGGTTTATTTTAACGAAAACGCTCATTACGCTCCCGAAAAAGTGATACAATTATAATTATTGATAATCAAAATTCTCAAGCTACTGACAGCTTAGTAAGATTGATCATGGTGGTTCGCCAAATTTCTTTTTAAAGAATTTGGCGAACTTGCATTTTATCTTAAGCATTCTTGCATATAAACAGCGTGATGGTTGAGGAACAATTGTAATTTTGACTGACATCTACCATCAACCATTATGAAAAGAACAGCTTCTGAGACCGCTATAGGCGCCCTTGTGAGGGAGATTTAAGGTGCCACATAAAATTACGTATACTCATCAAAATCTATAATATTATATGTCCTTGTATGTATGATTACGATTTGCTTGAATATGTGCTGACTTCTCTTAGAGGCTTACTGTGAGAGTGACTTTTTCAGTGCCCGTGAAAACACGTATTAGTTTTTATATTCCGGTTCAAGGTTTTAAAAAGTTTGAATCAATAATGGCGTTGATAAGGCTCATTCCACCTACATTTACATTATCCGAATTATCCACGCCGGCGAAATCCATCATTATCAATCCGCCACAGCCTGCCGGAATGTTTTCAGCAGTAAGCCAACCGGTCATAGCCGGATTGGTGACAGCGGCATTCGCCCGGTAACCGTCGGCTGTGGCAGTGGTTGAAAGAGCATAGCCGGAAGCATGGTTTATCACCCATGTAGAGTCGGTTGCCTCACGTGCACGCGAACGCCGGAGCAGTTCAGCCATAGCTGATAATTTGGTGTCCATCTCTCCCACTGTTTCGTAATAATCCTGAACCCACAGCGGAGAGGTCACTGAACTGTCAGCACCGGTTATGACAGCATTTGACTGCTCGGTAAAATCAGCATCATGACTCCAGGAAGCTATGTATCCTCCTGTCGGTGTATCGGCATATCTGTCGCGACTAAGTACGAGGATTTTGCCACGCATATCACCGACTGTCAATGACGGCTCGAACATGACAAGGCGGTCACTCAACCATTCCGATCTTAGATAAGCAGTCATCAGCGGTCCCCATTGCAGGTGCTCCTCATCGCTCTCACGATCCGACTCGTGCCGCATTATCAAAATAACAAATTCGCTCGGATTATCATCCAGACATTGACATAGACCTTTCATTACTCCGTCAAATGATATTCCGGTGGCAACACTACCATGGTATATATGAAGAGAGTCGGAATCAACGGCAGAACGTATATCAAAAGCTCTGATCCCTACTTCAAACTGATTCACAATACCTATGTCCTGGGTTTTCGCAAAGAAATCAAAAGTAGTTCCGTCACCTGTACCGGAATCATGTGTTCCTGGAATAGACAGCCTGCATACAGGTAAATCGTCGGACAAACGCTGCATCCATGATTCGGCAGACACACTTAGCGTGCCACAAATCATAGAAATCAGTGCCAGACTTTTTATATACTTCATCAGAAAATAATTTTTTCAATCATATAAATTCCGGCGCCACACAGATAGCCGAGTAAAGCTACCCAGCTGAATTTACGGAGATACCATCCGAAACTAATTTTTTCGAATCCCATGGCGATCACCCCGGCAGCCGAACCTATAATCATGATACTTCCGCCTACTCCGGCACAATAGCTGAGAAGTTCCCAGAAGTATCCGTCGACAACGAAATTAGCGGCATATCCAACTGATTCGGGATCAGCAACCGGGTACATACCCATTGCTCCTGCTACCATCGGTACATTATCAATAATAGATGAAAGTATACCGAGAACTATATCGATAATGAAAACATTGTGAATAGTTTCGTCAAGCGTCTTGGCAAGCCATGCAAGAACACCGGTCGACTGGAGTACCGCAACCCCCATAAGGATACCCAGAAAGAAAAGTATCGACGGCATGTCAACACGGGCTATCACCTTGGGTAAACGATGCTCGCGTGCTTTTTCAAGCATCTTAGTATTATAGTAGATTTCAGTGAATACCCATAATACACCAAGAACCAGCAATATGCCTATAAACGGCGGAAGATGTGTCAATGATTTGAATACCGGAACAAAAAGCAAACCGCCCACACCGAGATAAAACATTGTGGAACGTTCACGCGGTGAGATATCATTTATTTCCCTGTCATCCATCTTTAACGGAGCTAATTCTCCTGTAAGTTTCCGGGAAACTATAAAAATAGGAACAATCATCGATACAATGCTCGGTAACAACAAGTATTTCACGAGTGACGGAGCGGTAACATTTCCCTTGACCCATAACATAATGGTGGTGACATCGCCGATAGGTGACCATGCACCGCCGGAATTAGCTGCTACAACTATTGCCGCGGCATATAGCCACCGTTCTTCTTTTTCAGCTATAAGCTTTTTTAGAAGCATAATCATCACGATTGCTGTGGTAAGGTTATCAAGTACCGCCGACATGAAAAATGTAGTGAAACTGATAGTCCAAAGCAATCCTTTTTTATTACGTGTGGTGATTTTGTCGGTTATTACCTTGAATCCGCCATGTACATCGATCAGCTCAACAATCGTCATGGCACCGATGAGAAAAAACAGAGTCTGAGTTATTTCACCCAAATGTTCCACAATGTCAACATTAAGTATATACTCAAGAGTCTGGCGATGAAGAGGGGCTGATGCCAGACCCGGATTCTCTTCAAGGAACAGGCGGAATTGTTCACCCGAAACAGCCGGTACGATACTTTCCGATCCAAGTGCGTAAACAATCCACAATAACATACCAAGCAGTAGTGCAGAAGCTGTCTTATCAATTTTTAAAGGATGTTCCAGCGCTATTGCAAGGTATCCTACAACAAAAATAACTACTATAATAGCAAACATAATTACAAGTGATGACGATAATAAGATAAATACCTATACAAAATTAGTGCTTTTTTTGATGCTCCTGACTATTTTACGGAAATTTTTCCGTATTTCCATATAAGCAAAACGGAGTTGCCCCGGTATTATGTGAGGCAACTCCGTTAAATAATAAATTAATTTATTATATTACAAAGATTTCGGAGGATACAATTCATTCCACCAAGTCGGATCATCCTTGAGATAACGTGCAAACCAAGCAAAAATGGTGTCTTGCCATTTCCGGCGTTTGTCATAATCGAGAATATGATGATCCTGATCGGCGACTGCAACAAAAGCCGTAGGTCGTCCAAGTAATTTCAGAGCCGTAAACATCTGTATGCTTTCGCCTACAGGTACATTTTTATCTGCATCGCCATGTAAAAACAACAAGGGTGTGTGAATACGGTCTGCCCGGTAAAGGGGACTTTGTTTCACATAAAGATCAATGTCACTCCAGGGATAAGAATCAGCCATAGACACCTCACTGTATGAATAACCCCAGTATCCCTCACCCCAGTAACTGGTATGGTCGCTGATACCTGCATGAGATATAGCAGCGGCAAACATAGGTGTGACGGTCTGGAGATACTGTGTCATAAAACCTCCGTATGAAGCACCGATACATCCGATTTTTGTCGAATCGACATAGGCATGTTCACGACAGAACTGCTTTGTGCCTTCAATTATATCTTCCGCCACACCCTGACCGGCAGTATTTACATGCCGTGAAGAAAATTCCTGTCCGAATCCGGTAGCGCCGCTTGGTTCTATGACATATACCACATAATCCTGTGCGGCATAGGCATGATGAGGATAACGTGTAGCGAAATTACGGCTCGTAGGACTGCATCCACCGTAATAATTAACAATCAGCGGATACTTGCGTGACGGGTCAAACGACGGAGGCAGATAGAAACGTCCGTAAATACTGTCACCACGCGAGTTTATGAAATTCCACGGTTCACATATGCCAAGTTCTACGTCAGCAAGCATCTCACCTTGCGGTTCACTTATAAGTGTAGAGCGAAGCTTACGGGTGTCTATAGTGTATAACCGTGATGAATTAGATGCGCTCTGTCCCCAGAATGAACCCGTTGTTCCGTTCTTTGGCAGGGAAAAACCGTTTACAAGATCCTCAGGTACACTTACCTGAGTGATTTTACCAGTCACCGGATCAAGTCGGTAAAGACTTATATAGTCACGATTCTCGGCATTGAACCATATTTTACCGTCAGCCTTATTCCATACAAAACTTTGTACCGAAGGATCGAAGTCGCGCGTGAGCGGCTTGACTGTTCCATCAGCACTACATAGGAATAATTGATTGTCAACCATACTCGGATGACGCCCCTCGGGTACAACATTACCTATACCACCGAAAGCTTCAGGCGATCCGCATACAAGAATAGCATTGCCGTCAGGCGAATAGACAGCCGTAGAGACAAATCCATCCTCACTTACTATGGTATCGGTCTTCATAGTGGTCATATCAAGATCAATGATCGAAAAAAGTGTTGTAGGACGCTTTTCAAGACGACTCTTACTTACCGACATGAGGAGCCGGTTACCATCGGGTGATATGTCAAGTAAGGAAATATTATGGTATCCATGAGTAAGGGGCTGAAGTATACCTGTTGACATATCATATTTTGCCAGACGCGTACGGTTACGCCATCCGGGCTGCCGATCCTCCGGTTCGAGTACCTGGTATACTGACGGATCTTCTTTAGGACCCTCTTCCCTAATTAAGAATATAAGAGATTTTTCATCGGGAGATACAATGAAACTGCCTTCGGGAAGCGATTTTGCAAGTACCTTCTCATTTCCCGTAGCCGGATCTACGGCTATCAGCGAACGTCCATCAACATCATAACGGGTAAGATAGTAAAGAGAAGACTGGGGCATCCACGAGATAGCCTCCGTTGTAGTCAGCAGGGTCTGACCGGTAGATGTATCAACCACACTCCACAGCCATGATGTATTACCACCCTTAATGGTATTGCTTATAATGGTGATCATCCACTTACCGTCGGGAGATACAGGTGCCTGGTAAATACGCTGTCCATGCAGTACATCGTCGAGTGAGAAAAGACGGTTTCCGTCGGTACGTACAGACAATCCCGACGCACCCGTCAATGAAACACTTACCGTATCGGAAACATCGGGCTGTGAAAGGTATTTTATAACCACACGATGACTCGATGGCGAAAGTTTTAATTGTGAACCCGGCTCAACAGCCGACCCGTCTACGGTGATTTTATAATCCTTCAATCCCGACACATTCAGCAGAGGTGTGGCATATATGGTATTATCAACCGTGAACGCAAGCATATTCACTGCCGGAGTATTGCTCGCGGGGAGTTCGCCCGCAGGTATGTGGATACCGGACGGACGGACCGCATGCTTCTCAATACCCGCCGATAACACGGAAACCGGGTCATATGCCTTTGAATGTACATCCACACTATCCACCATTAGCGGCATCGTTACCGGATATGGACCATAGAAATCAAATCCGCTTACTGCAATTGTATCAGATGACTGCAACGCCGCGGCTGCCGCCAATAAAATAGAAACCGTACTAACTGACATAATTATTTCACTACAATATTGACAATCTTGCGTGGTACGACGATTACTTTGACAATGGTCTTACCGTCAAGCCACTTGGCAGCATTTTCATGAGCGAGCGCCATAGCCTGCACTTCATCGGACGGCATGTCGACAGGTACTTCGATATTGAATCTCGCTTTACCGTTGAAAGAAACTGCGTATGTAACATTATTTTCCTTAAGATACTCCTCATTCCATACGGGCCATGCTGCATCCACTATCATATCGGTATGACCCAGATCATGCCATAATTGCTGGGTGATATGCGGTGCGAACGGAGCAAGCACAGCAAGCAGCGGTTCGAGAATTGCACGGCTATGACATTTGAGATTGGTAAGTTCGTTCACACATATCATGAATGCAGCCACAGATGTGTTGAATGACATCGACTCTACATCGGCAGTCACTTTCTTAATAAGTTTGTGAAGCGATTTAAGCTGTTCAGGAGTAGGTTCCGAATCATCCACAAGCCATTGGTCTCCCTTATAGAAAAGCGACCATAGACGTCGTAGGAAACGGTTCACACCATCGATACCGTTGGTATCCCACGGTTTGCTCTGCTGAAGCGGACCGAGGAACATTTCATACAGACGCAGAGTATCGGCACCGTAGCGTTCGACAATATCATCGGGATTGACAACATTATACATCGATTTCGACATCTTCTCAACAGCCCATCCGCATATATATTTACCGTCTTCAAGTATAAATTCTGCATCGGCATAATCAGGACGCCAGTTACGGAATGCCTCTATATCAAGCTGATCATTGCTTACGATATTCACATCCACATGTATCGGAGTAACCTCATACCCGTCTTTCAGACCTGCCGATACGAATGTATTTGTATCCTTGATACGATATACGAAATTACTGCGTCCTTGTATCATACCCTGATTAACCAGGCGTCGGAAAGGTTCATCCTCGCATACCAACCCTAAATCATAGAGGAATTTATTCCAGAACCGGCTATATATAAGGTGACCGGTAGCATGTTCGGTACCTCCTATATATAAGTCGACACTACGCCAATATTCATTAGCTTCCCGGCTTACCAGTTCCTTATCGTTGTGCGGATCCATATACCGGAAATAATAAGCCGATGATCCGGCAAATCCCGGCATAGTGCATAACTCCAGAGGCCATCCGTCAATATTCCAGTCACGGGCATTACCGAGAGGAGGCTCACCTGTCTCAGTAGGTTTGAACGAATCCACTTCGGGGAGCAGCAACGGCAGTTTGTCATCAGACAGAAGTGTAGGAATACCGTCTTTGTAATATACAGGGAAGGGTTCACCCCAATAACGCTGACGGCTGAAAATAGCATCACGTAAACGATAGTTTGTCTTTACACGTCCAATTCCTTTTGCTTCGATAAAACGCTTTGTAGCGGCAATAGCTTCAGGAACTTCAAGTCCATTAAGATTCAGTTCCGGACCCGCACTGTTGATCATCCGTCCGCTTTTGGCATCAAAAGACTGTTCGGATACATCGCATCCTTCAATAAGAGGAATGACCGGCAGATCGAAATGACGTGCAAAAGCATAGTCACGACTGTCATGGGCGGGTACCGCCATAATTGCACCCGTACCATAACCGGCAAGGACATAATCACTCACCCATATTGGAATTCGGGCACCTGAAAGCGGATTGATGGCATATGAGCCGGTGAACACACCTGTAACTTTCTTTTCAATCATACGCTCGCGTTCAGTTTTGTGCTTGACCTCATTAAGATAAGCCTCAACTTCAGCCTTCTGATCGGGAGTGGTAAGAATACCTACATATTCACTTTCAGGCGCAAGTACCATAAAAGTAACACCGAACACAGTATCGGCGCGTGTGGTAAATATTTCTATATACTCATCGCTACCCTCAATAGGGAAGTGCATTTCGGCACCTTCCGAACGACCTATCCAGTTGCGCTGTGTTTCCTTAAGTGAATCGCTCCATTCAATACGGTCAAGACCTTCAAGCAGACGCTGCGCATAAGCCGACACACGCAGACACCACTGATACATGACTTTCTGTTCTACGGGATGACCGCCTCGTACCGATACACCTTCGCTTACCTCATCATTGGCAAGGACTGTTCCGAGAGCCGGACACCAGTTAACCATAGTATTACCCAGATAAGCTATACGGTAATTCATGAGTATATCGCTCTTCTGCTTTTCGGTCATTTCATTCCATTCACCGGCAGTGAATGAAATATCTTCACCACAGGCGGCATGCACGTCTTTGGTACCGTATTTCTCAAAATGAGCTATAAGATCAGCTATCGGCATAGCCTTGTCAGCATCCGTATCATAGTAACTCTCGAACATACGTGCAAAAGCCCACTGAGTCCAGTGATAATATGCCGGATCACAGGTACGCACCTCGCGGTCCCAATCATAGCACATACCTATTTTATCGAGCTGCGCGCGATAGCGGTCTATATTTTTTACAGTCGTAATTTCCGGATGCTGCCCTGTCTGGATAGCATATTGTTCAGCCGGAAGTCCGTAAGCGTCATATCCCATCGGATGCAGTACGTTGAATCCTTGCTGACGCTTGTAGCGTGCTATTATATCAGATGCGATATACCCCAGAGGATGACCTACATGCAGCCCTGCTCCCGATGGATAAGGGAACATGTCGAGGACATAATATTTGGGTTTAGAATGATCAATCGCTGTGCGATATGTTGCATTGTCGCGCCAATACTGTTGCCAGCGCGTCTCGATATCTTTATGGTTGTATTCCATTATATGATTGGTGATTGTTGTTTTATTAATACTCAAGACAGTGAGAGCATACGGTCGATAGGTTTACGGGCTCTCACAGCAATTTCCGGATCAACTGAGATTTCCGGTTTCATGTCACGCAAACAGTCGCGCAACTTAACCATAGTGTTGAGTTTCATATACGAACAGTCGTTGCAAGCACATGTGCTGTCGGATGGAGGAGCCGGAATAAATTCCTTATCGGGACATGTAAGCCGCATCTGATGCAGGATTCCGCTTTCGGTCGCCACTATAAACCGTACGGCATCGCTTTTCTGCGCATAAGCAAGCAGATCAGCAGTGGAGCCTATGCGGTCGGCTATAAGTTGCAACGGTTTCTGACATTCGGGATGTACGAGAATCTTTGCATCCGGATATTGGTTACGTAATTCAAGAATCTTTTCAAGCGAAAAACGTTCATGAACATGACACGCGCCATCCCACACTTTCATAGATCGTCCTGTCACGCCATTTATATATTCTCCGAGATTACGGTCAGGTCCGAAAATTATTTTCTCGTCAGCCGGAAGACTGTCTATAACCTTGCGTGCATTGCCGGATGTGACAACTATATCGGTAAGCGCCTTCACGTCGGCAGAGGTGTTGACATAACTGACAACAGTATGGTCGGGATTCGCTGCGACAAATTCAGCAAACTTATCGGCAGGACAACTATCAGCGAGCGAACATCCGGCGTTGATGTCAGGCACCAGAACTTTTTTGTCCGGACATAGTATCTTGGCAGTCTCACCCATGAAATGTACTCCGCACAACACTATGACAGGAGCGTCGATTCGGGTTGCAATCTGAGCAAGAGCAAGGGAATCGCCGATGTAGTCGGCTATATCCTGAATTTCGCCCTGCTGGTAATAGTGTGCCATTATTACGGCCCCACGCTCTTTTTTGAGCTTCAATATCTCATCTCTGAGCGAAGTTCCGGTTTCAGTCTCCGGAAAGTTTTCAACAGCCATTTCTTATTTTCTTTATTATTTTTCAATAAAAAAATTTTTTTCAAAACTCTTCTTAAGTAATAGTAGTACCTGTCGAAATGTAAGATAACTTTTTAACAGAAATCTTGCATTAATCAGTTATATACAGTAATTGTCTGTTAACTGACATATTATAGACATTACTTACTATTGTATATTAGAGATGTAGCTATATTATAAACACTATGTCTATGACATGCAAAGTTAATAAAAAAATGGGAAGCTTGCGTCTATAACTGCCTAAAAACCGGTTTATAACCATTTTATAATTCATTGAGGTTTTATTAAGTACTTTCCGATGATATGGTTATACGGATGCCGGTTATGAAAATCCAAATCCGGAACTGATCAGTTTTAGATATTTTACTGATAGGTTTTTCAACAGTTTTACGACACTTATACACAGCAATCGACAGTAGTTTATAATTGTTTGGTTTTCAATTTTTATAAAAATGAAATTGACATGTTTTGAATAAGATATTGACACTATTATATATTGATTTCCAAGTTTATAATATTTTATAGACATTATGTTCATAAAATTATACCTATCTTTTAGACATGGTTATATACATCTTTTTTCATGATTCAAGCGTTATAGACAAAAGTGATTATATCAATTTCAGGTTTATGTTGAAAAAAAGAATTTTGCTTGCTTCCGCACTGTTACTGACAGCTGTGTCTATAACATCGTTCAGAGTTTCGGCTGCCGATTATGTACAGACTCAAAATAAAGCTGAACGATATTTCGCCCATAAAGAATGGGCGAGCGCATCAGCAATGTATCAGCTGATGCTTTATGAACAACCTGAGGTTGCCGAAACATATGCCCGTGCCATAGTGGCTGAAGGTATGATGAAGAACGAAAGTGCACAAATGCAGTATTTCAATACTGCTCTGAAAAATCATATACCTCTGGAGAAAATGCTGAAGGATGTGCGCAGGGTGAGCTTCGGATGCGGTTCTACCGATCTTTATGAACAGTTTTTACTTGTCATACAGTCAACGCATCCATGGATGTCGAGAGTTATGGACAAGTATCTTCTCGACTACTACTCTTACCGATGTAACGGACCTGAGATTGTTTCCTACAGTCAGAAAATGCTTGCGGGACTTCCCGATGACATAAGTTATCTTAAATATCTTGCACGCGGATATCTCCTACAAGGTGATTTAACCAATGCAATGTCGACTTATAGACACATTATAGAGGTAGATCCTGACAATACGGATGCACTTCTATATCTCGGAAACTATTATCGTCAGAACACTGATGAGCGTGACAAAGGTTTGGAATATCTGCGGCGAGCTTATGCTCTGCAGCCTACACCATATGTAGCGAAACTTATTCGTGAGGAATAAAGGATAAATATAAAAAGAAACTTCGCCTCCCACACCGGTATTATGCCGGCAAGAGAGGCGAAGTTTCTTATGGTTATTACATTATTTACCTGTGACAGCAATACGGCGTGTCGTTGAGTCGGAAGTCTGACCGTCGCAAGTTACGGTGGCACGATATAAGTAAATGCCACGAGGAACACGGTGACCGCCTTTGTCACATAAATCCCAGGTAACAGGTGATGAGGTGAACATATCACTCCTGTTGTTTACGGTCGAAGTCCATATACAACGTCCGTTGAGAGCGAATACTTCAATTGTCACTGTAAGATCGGCATCCGGACGATTATGCGATAAATAGAAATTAGCATGTGTAGAAGCCGGATTAGCATCGGTATACACTTCAAATATTTTTGGCGCGATGTGGTCGCTAACAGTGAAATTAAATGTATGGGTTGTTGAGTTTCCAGATGTATCCCATGCACGGAATGACAGGGAATGCATACCCGGCTGGATATTCTCCAGAGGATAAGCTATAGTTCCTCCTATTTCACCATCGGTCAGAGGCGAGTAGTAGGGAGCAATATCGGCATAACTATCCTTGCCGTCGATACGTATTGTCATTTTGTGTCCTATACCGGCTGTAGATATATTTATCCCTACGTTATCCGATACTTTGGCAATGAACATTGGTGAAGGATTGACTATATCACCGTCGTTGAATGAAGGATGATTAAGATAGGCATAATCGATAACTGGCGCTATAGAGTCAATGTCAGCTGTTTCATCATATCCATAGACATACAACGAACGGAAACAGCTGATAGCTTCATTTCCATTATCGGAGCGTGCATACAGATTGAGAGCTGCCGGACGGAAATTGTTGGCAATATCTTCCGGCATTGAAAACTCGAGAGTAAACACACCGTCAACCACCGAGCCACATCCGGTGTAAAGCATATCGCCCTGTCGATCGAAAACATCCACTTTCCCTTGTGTCTCATCACTATCACGACCCTGTGTAGTCATACTCATTTCGGCATCATAGAGTACTGCTGTAAGGGTACCGTTGAAATTGTTTATAACAGACCCGTCGATAGGATCAGTCACAACACCTTTAATAATTGTTTTCTGTCGCGCCATCAGAGTGGGCTGACTGTCGGAAGTGACGCGTAGACCGTTGATAGAGTCGACGCGTACTGAAGCTTCAGGTACTACCAGACGCATTGCCGGATCGCCCATAAGAGCATAGCGGAATTTATTAGAGCTTGTAGATAAGGCACCTAAGGTACCGTCTGGATTGATAGTGCGTACATCGTTTTTAGCATTACGGAATATATCACCTATGGTAGGAAAACGTCCGTTATTGTCACGTATCCATGCTGCACGACCGACAGCATTCGTCATATATGCGTTCTCTGTTATATAGACTTCACGGGTAGGACATAATGTAGCGATAATGCCACCATAAGGGTTGTGCAGCAGCAGTTCAGCGCCACTCTTTTCAATACCATCCCAACGGTTGAACGAGCATGTCGCAGCATAGAGGAAAGGAAGTTGGCGCCATTTGACTGTGTTGAAGTCATTGTATATAAGCAGACGTTCGCTTGAAAGCGACTGTTTGTTGGCATGTCCTATATAGTTCCACCATAATGTTCCTTCTTCAAGATTACGATGCATTATCTGACGGCCGAGTACTGATTCACCTCCAACTTCGTCGTAAGCATCGACATATACCTTATCATATACCATAGCATTACCGATAGAAGAGGCACGCATGTATGTCTCCATTTTTTCTGTCTGCTGGAGGTGTACACCTGTGTCACCGTCATCAGCGATAAACATTATGCGGTTTTTCCAGGGACCGGATTTGGAGTTATTTACGTATGAATAAAGTTTATCGACAAATCCGGTAGCTTCACCGACAGTACCGGCAGGAATACGTCCTACGCCTATACAGTATTTATCCGTCACTAAACGCTGTCCCGAATTATCTTCAAGAAATGCAAGGATATCATCGGATGAATACGATGTGCTCTCAGTCAGTCCTTCGTCTGTGTTCCAACCAACAAGGATTGTTTCGTGGAGCGCCTGCATCTGCGGTGTGAGCAAACGGTTGTCGTGAGTGGCACGTCCAAAGAGCATGACATGTTGCAGATGATGTCCGTTTTCATCCGTGCCACGGTCATACATCATTTTTAAAAGCCAGCGGAAAGCTCCAACATCGGGTGTACCTGATGAAAATTCATTAAATACTTCTTCATCGGTAACCACAAGTACACGCATTGAATCAGGATCCTTACGGTGTAAATCAGCAACTCTGTTTGCTTGTGAACGCCATGCGGCGGGAGTGATGATTATCATATCAGGAACCGGTTCGGCATGTATATTCTGATTATGGACCTGTCCTATGATTTCGGGCGACGGTAAAGATGCGTTTTCAGACCATGCGGCATAGTTACGCTCACCACCGAATGAATTGGTCCATGTTGCAGTAGAACCGTTGATTTCAGCACGCATAGCCATAGGTTTACTGCGCTCTGTCACATCCCAGATACGTGTATTGGAAGTAACGTTTTCAAGCCGTGCTGACGGAGTGGTAAGGGTGAAACAAAGTGATCCGTTACGGAGCTTCAGCTGACGCGGATAAGTGATATTTATAGCGTCAAGAGCTGCGAGCTGTACTGTTCCGTTCGGAGTAAAGTTAATTGTTACCGAAGTACGGTCAGTGAGAGGTAGACCTATATTACGACGGACTGTAGACTGGTTGGCATAAGCACTTTTTGTAACCGCCTTTATGGTGTTGGTATTATCGTTAGGGAGGGATGTACCGTTGACTGAAATGCTTATCTGAGTTGTAGCGGTAGACGCTGCCACAAATTTAACCATCAGTCCGAGAGTATCGGCGGCTGCATCAGGGGTATCAAAGTTAAAAGTGCGGGTGCGGGTGTAACGGAAATCTTCTCCGACCAGCAAATGTCCTGATTCCCCGGGTGAAAGCTGATCGAGTTCATGGAATACAGGGCAATCGAATGTGGTGACGGCTCTATCTGAAGAACCGTTTGTTCCTTCCTGAGGTATGTCGGTATTGACATCAGTGGCATCGGTCAGAAAGTAATAGCCCGCTGTAGAGAATGGATTAAGAGAGTGTATGATAGATGGTCCTGCGCCCGAAAGAGTAGACCGGGACAAGGTTTCCGGTCCATTGGCATAGAATACGATTCCACGCGAAGTCGCTTCCTGAACCGGTGCGATAAGATCATCGATATAGGTGGAGAGACTGAGAACATCATCGATACGCTGTCCACCGTATCCCATTACACGTACAGCCGAAGGGTCACTGAACCCGCACTTACGTATATCTGCATTAGAGATAAGATATAGACCTGATTGGGGTACACTGATTTTCACCCACTTGCCATTGGCAAGCTTTGATTGGGTGGTATAATTTTCGGCATCAAACGCATATGAGACCGAAGAGTTGGCAAATCCGAGTATAAGAGATATAAAGTATACCAGGCGTACGGAGGCAGAGTAGAATTTATTCATATATGATACTATAATGACAGGAAGAGATTCTGATTGATGGTTAAAATCCTGTTATATATGGGATATTAACGTATAGTAAAAGCTATTTATTGTGTATTTTAATAGTCGCGGGCTATTATATAGCGGAAAAGTGTATCGAAGGATTCAATTGATTCGCAACGGTCAAAACCGGACAGCAATTGCATAGCCTCATTGTAAAGCCTTTCCATAGTGGAATAGGCGTACTCTATTCCTCCGGATTCTTTTGCAAATTCAATAAGAGCAGATATCTGTTCAGGTGTAAACTCATCCTGTTCAATAATTTTCAGCATTTTTTCGCGTTCAGGATGTTTTCCCTTGGTAAGTGCGTAGAGGAGAGGTAGTGTAATCTTTCCTTCACGTAGATCATTACCTGTTGGCTTACCCACATCCTCACTGTCGAAATAATCAAAAATATCGTCGCGTATCTGGAAGCAAAGTCCGAGCAGTTCCCCGAAACGTCCCATAATCTTTATTTCGTCATCGGTTGCTCCGGCAGAATGGGCTCCCATTTCGATACATGTTACGAATAATGATGCCGTTTTACGGGAAATTACCTGAAAATAAGATTTTTCATCAAGGCGATGCGATTGGGCATTATACAATTGGTCGAGTTCACCAAGCGACAGAAGTCTGCCAAGATTTGCAAGGCACCGGATAAGCCGGCTGTTTCCGGTGTCCGAAGCAATAGTCAATGAAGTTGCTGTGAAAAAATCGCCTACCAGCACAGCTATATGATTATCCCATAGACTATTGATCGTAGGTTGTCCGCGTCGTAATTTCGCATCGTCGACAATATCGTCATGGATGAGCGAAGCATTATGCAACATTTCAACGGATGCGGCAGCAGCCATGGAAACGTCATTGAACGAGTTGAACATCTTTGCAGTGAGAATGACTAAAATCGGTCGTATCTGCTTCCCTTTGGTACGCAGGTAACTGTGTACCACCCGGTTCAAAAGCTCATTGGATGAATGTAGCCGGGTAGCTATCAGTTCATTGAGCTGTTTTAATTCCGGGGCAAGTTCTGATTGGATAGCTTCAATTGTTGTCATTCTTATGGAATTGGTGAGTGCAAAATTACAAAATCTCCATTATATTACGGACTTCATGAATGAAAAAATGAACCGGCGATGGGGGTAAATTGACGGAAAAAATTTAATTTTGTAAAATTATTGATTTATTTTATGGACGAAAAGCGACTATTTTTGCTGGATGCGTACGCGTTGATTTATCGGGCATATTATGCGTTGATACGGTCGCCGCGCATAACGTCGAAAGGGTTTAACGCATCGGCTGTATTCGGTTTCTGTAATACACTTGATGAAATTTTGCGGAAGGAGAGTCCCACACATATAGCGGTGTGTTTCGATCCGGTAGGCGGTCATACTTTTCGTCATGAAATGTACACTGAATATAAGGCGGGACGTGACAAACAGCCTGAGGATATTACTCTTTCAATTCCCTGGATTAAGAAGATTCTTGATGCTTACCGAATTCCGGTCATTGAATGTGAAAATTATGAGGCGGATGATGTTATAGGCACATTATCACGCCGTGCCGAGGAAGCCGGATTCACGACATATATGATGACTCCTGATAAGGATTACGGACAGCTTGTCACCGATAAGGTACTGATGTATCGTCCCTCCCTCCGTGGAGAAGGATTCGAAGTTAGGGGACCTGCCCAAGTTTGTGAGCGTTATGGGATATCTTCGCCGAAGCAGGTGATTGATCTTCTGGCTCTCGAAGGAGATGTGAGCGATAATATTCCCGGATGTCCCGGTGTCGGTGAAAAAACGGCTGCAAAGCTGATTGCCGAGTGGGGTTCAGTGAATAATCTGATTGATAATGTAGATAAACTCAAAGGGGCTTTGCGCCGCAAGATAGAAGAAAATGCACAACAGATAAAGTTCTCTTATGAACTTGCACGTATATGTACGGATGCGCCTATCGATATAGATCCGGACGATCTGATACGTAAGCCGATGAATGTGGACGCTCTTATCGATATATTCGGTCAGCTTGAATTCCGTACCTTCATAACCCGTCTGAACCAACGCATTAATTCGGATTCTGAAAATACAGCAGTATTATCCGCTTCCTCACAGTCTGCAAACGACAGCATGGGCTCGCTTTTCGATACTCCGGAAACTACGGTTATGACTACCCGTACACTTGGCGAGGATGCTGATTATAATGAACTTACCGATTTAAAACAGGTGGCTGAATTTGTAAACTATGCTTCCTCACAGGAACTCATAGGCGTCAGTCTGCTGTCGTCCGGACCTACAATCATGCGTTCGCGTCTGGAAGCTATCATTATATCGCCGGAGCCGGGCAAAGCCACATATATCAGTGTTCCATCTGGTAAATCTTTACGGGAAGAGCTGCTCGCGATTCTTTCTCCGTTGCTGTCTGAGAGGATCAGGCCACGTATCGTAGGACACGACATAAAGCGATCGTATATATTGCTGAAAAATGAAGGAATAGAACTTAAGCCGGGATGTTTTGATACGGCGGTCGCACATTATCTGCTGGAACCTGAGATGAAACATACGCCTCAGTACCTGTCCTCAAAATACATGGCGACTGAACTAAGCGATCAATCGGCTACATTAATACACCGCGCCTGTGAACTTGCTGATCTGGCTCTCAGGCTCTACACCCCTTTAGTAAATAGGATTACGGACCTCGACATGAACCGGTTGCTTGATGAAATAGAGCTTCCGCTTATTCCTGTGCTTGCTGAAATGGAGTGGACAGGTGTAAGAATTGATACCGCCGAACTGAAAAATCTGTCCATAGCCTATTCCGAGCGTCTGAAAGGAATGGAGGAGAAAGTATATGAGCTTGCCGGTACAAAATTCAACATAGGTTCGCCGATGCAGGTTGGTGAAATTCTGTTTGACCGTCTGAAAATAGATCCAAAAGCTAAAAGGACAAAAAAAGGCTCATATTCCACTACGGAAGAAATACTGTCGAAGTATGCTTCTGACTATCCGATCGTTGATCTTATCCTAAAGATAAGAGCTTTGCGTAAATTGCTGGCTACATATATCGATGCCCTTCCGGCACTTATTAATCCTGCTACCGGGAAAATACATACGTCATATAACCAGACAGTAACTGCCACCGGACGTATTTCATCAACGGATCCTAATTTACAGAATATACCTATCAGAACCGATGACGGACGTGAAATACGTCGGGCATTTGTAGCTGATCCGGGTGATTTGTTTATGAGCGCCGATTATTCACAGATAGAATTGCGTCTGATAGCGGATCTCAGCGGCGATCCGCACATGATTGAAGCATTTCGTTCGGGTAAGGACATACATCGTGCTACCGCAGCAAAAATCTATCATACCGATATAGATAATGTAACGGACACGCAGCGCCGCAATGCCAAGACTGCCAATTTCGGAATCATTTATGGAATATCGGCATTCGGTCTTTCGGAACGTCTCGGCATACCGCGTTCGGAGGCAAAGATGCTTATTGATGGTTATCTCACCACTTATCCTATGGTTCAGGCATACATGGACCGTAATATAGAGAATGCGCGCCGTGACGGATATGTGTCCACCATCATGGGGCGGCGCCGGATGTTACCTGATATAAACAGTAGATCGGCGGTAATGCGTGGCTTTTCAGAACGTAATGCTGTCAATGCACCACTTCAGGGAAGCGCTGCTGATATCATTAAGCGGGCTATGGTGGATATAGCCCGTGAAATCGGTAACCGCGGTCTGAAATCACGAATGATTATGCAGGTGCACGATGAGCTTATATTCAATGTTGTGCCTGATGAATTGGAGGAGATGCAGGATATTGTGGTTCGCCTTATGGAGAATGCCTATCACGGAAATGTCAGCCTGGAGGTATCTGCCGGTGTAGGTACCAATTGGCTTGAAGCACATTAAAACGGTTTATGTTATGGGAAAAAATAAACTTAAGAAATTTGATGACATGGAACGGATGGATATTGTATTTCAGTATCCGTTCAGTGTATTGAGTCGCGATGGCTTTCCGCTTAAAGGACATTGGCGTGAGGATTTTTTTCATAATGACAATCCTATCGTACTGGAACTCGGATGTGGCAAAGGTGAATATACGGTGGGACTTGCCCGTCGGTTTCCCGACCGTAACCATATAGGTATAGATATCAAAGGAGCCCGTATGTGGACCGGAGCTACAGCTGCAGTTACAGAGGGTCTTGACAATGTGGCTTTCCTACGCACTAATATCGAGCTTCTTCCGCATTTCTTTGCTCCGGGTGAAGTGGATGAAATATGGATCACTTTCCCGGATCCACAAATGAAAAAATGTAGGAAGCGTTTGACTTCTACCCGATTCATGGAACTCTACAGGCAGGTGTTGCGTGACAACGGTAGAATACATCTGAAAACTGACAGTCCGTTCCTCTACACATACACACAGGCTATGGTGACACACAACGGCATAGCTACCGTTGCCGATACATCCGATCTGTATGGCGGAGACGGAGAGAGACTGATAAGTGATATTTTAGGAATACGTACATTCTACGAACAGCAATGGCTTGACCGCGGGCTTACAATAAAATATATTTCCTTTAATCTTGACAGGTCAACTGAACTCACCGAACCGGAAATAGAGATTGAACGTGATACTTACCGTAGTTTCTCACGAGGTCATGTACCCGATGAAATGAAAAATCAAAATTAAAAATACTAATATGGATCCTCTTTATCCCAAACTCATACACGATGCCTTAGCTACGGTACGTTATCCGGGTACCGGAAAGAACCTCATGGAAATGAACATGGTAGCTGATGATCTGCGTATAAAAGACCGTAGTGTTGAATTTTCATTAGTATTTGAAAAATCCACCGATCCGTTTGCAGCTTCAGTACGTAAGGCTGCCGAAGCTGCCATTCACACTTACGTAGGAAGTGATGTTCAGGTGAAGATTAATACGGTTACACCAACTGTCCCTAAAAATGAACCGGCACCGGTTCTTCCGGGAGTACGCAATATAATCGGTATCTCATCAGGCAAGGGAGGTGTAGGTAAATCCACAGTAGCGGCAAATCTTGCCGTATCGCTTGCCGCCGACGGTTTCAGGGTAGGTCTTCTGGATGCCGATATATTCGGACCCTCGGTACCCAAGATGTTCGGTATTGAAGATGAGACCCTTTACATGCATGAGGTTGATGGACGTAATCTCATTATTCCGGCAGAACGTTATGGAGTTAAACTTCTGTCAATAGGTCTGCTCTATCCTCCTGAAAGTGCCGTACTCTGGCGAGGAGGTATGGCATCGCGTGCCCTGACACAACTCATCACTGACGCCGATTGGGGAGAGCTTGATTATTTTCTGATAGATATGCCTCCCGGTACGAGTGATATTCACTTGACTCTCGTACAGACACTCGCAATGACCGGTGCCATAGTGGTGACTACACCACAGGAAGTTGCCCTTGCCGATGCACGCAAGGGTATCGCCATGTTCAAAGAGGAGCGTATCAATGTCCCTGTTCTCGGACTGGTCGAGAATATGGCATGGTTCACTCCTGAACTCCATCCCGATGAAAGATATTATATATTCGGACGTGACGGTGGCAGTCGTCTGGCTGAGGAATGTGGTGTGGAATTACTCGGACAGTTACCGGTAGTAGAACAGATATGTTCGGGAGGCGACAACGGTACTCCGGTAGCTCTGACTGATACTGTACCCGGACATGCCTACCGTCATCTGGCTCACAGAGTGGTCGAGGCGGTTGACCGCCGTAACTCCACGCTACCGCCGACACATGTAGTGGAGGTACATCATTGATATGGAGAAAGAAATTACCCTGTCACACATTACCACTATAAAGCCTTATTCGGCGGAATACAGCAACTTCGGTACTGACTATGTATTTTCCCGAATAACCTCGTCGCACCCCTTCCCACCTGAGTATATTGACGGTCCGATGCGGCTCAATGGTCTTACATTCATATTGAGTCTTAAAGGTAATATTATTATTGATGTAAATCTTACAACTCATGAGCTCCATCCCTGCGATTTGATAGCGATAAGTCCGGAAAGCATAATCCATATACGTGAAGTTGATTGGGAGGAGCTTGATGCCTATCTCTTTGTCATATCCCAGGAGTTTCTGCGGGATACCAACTTCGATATCAACGTCGTGTCATCAATAAAGTATTCGCCTTCGCTTGGAACTGTCATGAAACTCCGGAATGAAGAAGTGGAGTTACTGACACGCTATCTTGACCTTATCCACTATAACACTAAGATTAATAGTGAGGCGCTATATGTACGCGGAATATCGCGATGTCTGATAGCGGCATTGTTTTATCAGGCGATGCAGTTTTTGCGTAGTCATCAGGACGTGGAATCGCAGACTCACCCTGTATCACGACGGTCAAACTATGTAAAGGATTTCATGCATCTGATACATGAATATCATCGGTCGGAACGTTCGGTATCGTTCTATGCGTCTCGGCTTTTCATATCGCCTAAATATCTGTCGCTGATAATTAAGGAATCTACCGGACGTTCAGCAGCTGAATGGATTGACGAGTATGTAATACTCGAAGCAAAAAACATGCTTCGTTTCTCCGGTAAAAATATCCAGCAGATAGCTTACGATCTGAATTTTGCAAATCAATCGGCATTCGGTAAATATTTCAAACATCTTACCGGAATGTCACCGACACAGTTTCAGAAATCATAACAAAAAATCATAAGTAAATTTGCATCATTGGCTTTAAAGGGCTAAATTTGTAAAAAACTGAATAAATAATAAACCGATGAGATCGAAATACAAGAGAGTATTGCTTAAACTTAGTGGAGAATCACTGATGGGTTCCCAGCATTATGGCATTGATCCCGTGCGCCTTAATGAATATGCGAAACAGATCAAGGAGATCGTTGAGAGTGGCGTGGAAGTTGCTGTTGTGATAGGTGGCGGCAACATATTCAGAGGTATGCAGGGAGCTGCCAAAGGTTTCGACCGGGTAAAGGGAGATCAGATGGGTATGCTCGCGACAGTTATCAACTCTCTGGCGCTTTCATCGGCACTTGAGGCAATATCTCAGCCTGCATGTGTTCTTACAGCTATCAACATGTATCCTATCGGCGAGCAGTACAGCAACCGAAGGGCTATCGAGAAAATCGAAAATGGAGTCGTAGCCATAATTGCCGGCGGTACAGGTAATCCTTTCTTCACCACAGATACCGGATCGGCGCTGCGTGGCATAGAAATAGCTGCAGATGTGATGCTGAAAGGTACTCGCGTTGACGGAATCTACACTGCGGATCCTGAAAAAGATCCAACCGCTACCCGTTTCAGCGAAATCAGCTACGATGAGATATATGCACGCGGTCTCAAAATAATGGACCTTACAGCCACTACCCTATGTAAAGAGAACGGACTTCCTATCATAGTTTTCGACATGGATACACCGGGCAATCTCGCCAAGGTAATCAAGGGTGAACCTGTAGGAACACTTGTATATTGATAAACTTAAAAATATAGCCAAAATGGACGTGAAAGACTATCTGCAGCCTGCCGAAGAGAAAATGGAGATGGCGGTTGCTTACTTAGACGAATCACTGGCACATATTCGTGCCGGTAAAGCCAATCCCAAAATTCTTGACGGTGTGCGAGTAAACTATTACGGCGGAATGGTGCCCATCTCCAATGTGGCAAATGTCGCTGTTCCCGATGCACGCACCATCACTATCACACCATGGGAGAAGGCTATGTTCAAGGAGATAGAGAAAGCCATTATTAACTCGGAACTCGGCATCACGCCCGAGAATAACGGAGAAGTGATCCGTATTTCCATACCTCCACTCACCGAGGATCGGCGCAAACAGTTGGTAAAGCAGTCAAAAGCTGAAGCTGAGAATGCAAAGGTATCGGTCCGGAATGCTCGTCGTGACGCCATTGACGGTCTTAAAAAAGCAGTGAAGCAAGGTATGCCCGAGGATGTCGAAAAAGATGCGGAAGCTTCGGTTCAGAAACTCCATGACCGTTATCTGCGTAAGATCGATGATCTTTTTGCAGCAAAAGAGAAGGAAATTCTCACGGTTTAATAACCATTATAATTGATGATAAAGAATTTATTGTTTGACCTTGGCGGCGTAATAATGGATATACGCCGCCAGGATTGTATAGATGCGTTTAAAAAACTCGGGATGAAAGATCCCGGCGCTCTTTTAGGGGAATATTCCCAGGCAGGAGTATTCGGTAGTCTGGAATCTGGTCTTATCGATGCCGATGGTTTTCATGCCGCAATCCGTGAACTGCTTCCGTCCGATGTTACGGACGAACAGATTGATGAAGCGTTCAATGCTTTCCTGACAGGTATACCGGTGAAACGACTTGAAGCTTTGCGCAATCTACGTCATCAGTATAAGATATATCTGTTATCGAATACGAATCCCATTATGTGGAACAGCCGTATAGCAGAAGAATTCAAACAGGAAGGAAAGGATATAAATGCTTATTTCGACGGCACACTTACTTCGTTCGAAGCCAAATGTATGAAGCCGGATCGTGCCATATTCGAGAAAGTAGTGGAAAAATTCGGTATTGTTCCCTCGCAGACACTTTTCTTCGATGATTCGGAGGTAAATGTGGAGGCTGCGCGTGAAGTAGGATTCCGTGCAGTACATGTGGAGCCGGGTCAGGAATTTTATAAAGCTGTTTGCCTTGGTTTTTAATACCATTACCTTGCTATGAATCTGCGACCTGTTATGAACATATTCACACGTGGCAATATGCGCAACCGCCGTATAGCAGCCATAGGTATGTTTGACGGTGTGCATCGCGGGCACCGTTTTCTGATAGAATTTCTTAAAACCGAAGGAGAACGGCGCGGGCTCACTCCGACAGTAGTTACCTTCGCCGATCATCCTCTGGCAGTAGTACGCCCGTCGGAGTGTCCGCCTCTTATCACTACTGTAGATCAGAAAATGTCTTTATTGCAGGAAGCCGGTATTGATGACTGTGTTCTGCTCCCCTTCAGTGATCGGCTGCGTCGGCAGTCGGCACATCAGTTTTTGAAACGTCTTAAAGAAAACTACGCTGTAGATGCCCTTGTAATCGGCTTCAATCATTCGTTCGGTCATGACCGCTTAAAAGGAATAGACGCATACCGTGCCATAGGTGATGAAGTGGGTATCGAAATATTGCCTGCTCCGGAATATAAGGGTGCTGACGGATCGGTGAGTTCATCGCAAATTCGAGGTTACATAGGGAGTGAACGATTGGATCTTGCCAATGCAGCTTTAGGACACAACTTTACTATCGAAGGCAAAGTTGTGGAAGGTAATCGTATAGGACGTACTATAGGATATCCGACTGCGAATGTCGAGTTGTTGTCTAATCGGCAGATAATGCCGCCTGTCGGAGTATTTGCCGGAATTGTAACAACGGAGGATGGTGTACGGCGTAAGGCGATGATTAATGTGGGTCGGCGTCCTACAGTGGAATCACGCGGCTCAATTCACATTGAGGTATATATACTCGACTATCTCGGATATATCTACGGACAGAAAATTATTGTGGAATTTGTGGCGCGTATCCGTGAGGAGAAACGCTTTTCATCACTTGATAAGCTTAAAGCACAGCTTGCCATAGATGAACAGTCGGTGCGCCGAATACTGGCAGCACTTCCGTTGTAAGGTGATCAGGATTTAAGTTTCATGTGGCAGAAGAAGTGCCACATTGCCAATCCTGCCGCTACTGAGACGTTAAGGGAGTGTTTGGTACCTTCCTGCGGAATCTCAATGCAATAATCTGCCATGTCGACAATGTCAGGATCCACCCCCTCAACTTCGTGTCCGAGAACGAGTGCGTAACGCTCATCGCGCTGTGGAATAAAATCCTGTAGCGCGATACTTCTTTTAACCTGTTCGAGCACGCATATCCGTACGTTCGCGGCACGCAGAGCGTCGATACATTCTGCGGTCGAGGACCAGTAACTCCACTTCACCGAATCCTCGGCTCCTAATGCGGTTTTATGTATCTCGACTGATGGTGGGCAAGCTGAAATACCGCACAACATCAGCTCGCTGACCAGAAATGCGTCAGCAGTTCTGAACAGCGAGCCTATATTGTTGAGCGACCGGATATTGTCAGCTACGACAATCAGACCTATCTTATCGCGTTGACGATATTCTTCGACCCCTAAACGGTTAAGGTCAAAAATGGTCTTTTTCTCCATTCGTTCAGTAAAATCAGTCAATGATGTCGAATCCCGTGTAGCGGCGCAGACATTCAGGAACCACAATGCCCTCAGGTGTCTGATTATTCTCAAGCAGAGCTGCCATTATTCGTGGCAAAGCGAGAGCCGAACCGTTCAGGGTGTGGCACAATTGAGTCTTACGGTTTTCATCACGATAGCGGCATTTGAGACGGTTAGCCTGATATGTTTCGAAGTTAGACACCGACGAAACCTCAAGCCAGCGCTTCTGTGCTGCCGAGAATACTTCAAAGTCAAATGTGATTGCCGAAGTGAAACTCATATCGCCGCCACACAGGCGCAGTATGTGCCAGGGTAAGCCGAGTTTTTCAAGCAGTCCCTGAACATGATCTTTCATTTCTTCAAGAGCTGCATAGCTGTTTTCAGGCTTTTCAATCCGTACAATCTCTACTTTGTCGAACTGGTGCAGCCGGTTCAGTCCTCGTACATCGGCGCCGTAACTGCCTGCTTCGCGACGGAAGCATGCCGAGTAGGCACAGTTTTTGATCGGCAGGTTCTTTTCCTCGATAATCACATCGCGGTACAGATTGGTCACCGGTACTTCAGCGGTAGGAATCAGATACAGACGATCCTCTGTAACGAAGTACATTTGTCCCTCTTTGTCAGGGAGCTGACCGGTGCCGTAGCCCGAAGCCTCGTTGACCACATAAGGGGGCTGTATTTCAAGATATCCTGCCTTACCTGCTTCGTCAAGGAAGAACTGAATGAGAGCACGCTGCAGACGAGCTCCTTTTCCGATATACACAGGGAAACCGGCGCCTGTAATCTTCACTCCAAGGTCGAAATCGATGAGATTATATTTCTTGGCGAGTTCCCAGTGCGGAAGAGCATCGGCCGGCAGTTCCGGCATATGACCGCCTTCTTTTTCCACAACATTGTCCTCGGCTGTACGTCCTTCCGGAACCATAGCACATGGAAGATTGGGCACCGAGAGAAGAATTTCGCGGATCTGAGCCTCATATGTAGCCAGAGCCTCGGCATCGGCTTTCTGTTCCTCTTTGAGTGAAGCAACTGTTTTCTTGGCATCCTCAGCTTCCTCCTTACGCCCCTGTTTCATGAGTGCGCCGATCTGTGCGGAGTATTTTTTTAATTCAGCGGCTTTTGTATCGCTTGCAAGCTGTGTCTTACGACGTAGATCGTCAAGCTCAATAACGCGTTTTATGGGTTCGGTACCGTCAAAGCCCTTGACTGCAAGGCGTGCTATGACAGCATCGGGATTCTCTTTGATCTGCTGTAATGTAAGCATTATTTTAAATTATCTGTAAGTGATAATGTCGGATAATAGTGTGTGAAATGACTCAGGCGAGCAGTTCACGTACTTTTGCTGAAATTACTTTTCCGTCGGCACGTCCGGCGAGCTTTTTTGAAGCCACACCCATCACACGTCCCATCTCTTTTGCGGAAGTAGCTCCTGTTTCGGCGATAATATCGCGAAGTTCAGCTGTGAGTTCCTCCTCGGTAAGAGGTTTCGGCAGGTATTCCTCGATAACGGCAGCTTCTGCCAGTTCTGAATCACGCAGGTCAGGACGATTCTGTGAGTCATATATCGCTGCTGTCTCACGACGCTGTTTTGCCATCTTTGCCATGATTTTTGTAGCGGTGGCGTCATTAAGTTCTCCGTCAGCCCCGGGAGCGGTCTTGGCTTCGATAAATTCTTTCTTTATGCCGCGGAGTGTTTCAAGACGCACTTTGTCGCGAGCGAGCATTGCTGCCTTAATGTCAGCGCTTATACGGTCAAACATATTCATTTCAGGTCAGTTTTTATTTCTTTGCAAAATTAAGATTTTAACTTCAATCCTCCAAGTAATAAGTCAGGCTTGTCACTACCCTGACACGTTTGATGTAAGGAGTGTAGTCATCACGATCCTCGATGGAGAACTGACCTTGTCTTGCCGTCCTTATCTTACCGATTTTACTCTGTGAGTCATCTGCGAATTTTTTTGCGGCTTCGCGAGCATTTTCGGTAGCCTCAGCAATCATTTCCGGTTTAATGTCATTAAGTCCGGTGTACTCGTAGAGAATACGGTTACTGTAGTTGTTCTGGCTGAGAGCGATACCTTCGTTAAGAAGCTCGCCCTGACGTTTGATAAGTGATGTGATGAGATCGACATTATTCGAGACTACAGTGATGACGCTGCTGATATTATAGCGGTAAGGAAGTGGGTTGTTGTTATAACGGTCGGCCTGAAGATCATAAAGACTCGGAGCGTTATAGCTGATTTCTTTAGGATCAACGCCATTGGATGTGAGGAATTTTTTGATTTTTTCGTTCGTAGAGTTTACTTGAGAATAGAGAGTGGGCAGGTCGTTGCCTACAAGGGTGTAGATGATAGGCCATGTCACTTTGTTGGCGGCAACTTCACGTTCGGCAAGTCCGCGTACGTCCACCGTACGGTCACGGGATGTGAAAGATTTTATACCGTTGCTGATGGTAAGACCAAGAGCGAACAATCCGACAGCAATGATCAGAGAGCTAATGATTCCGGAAGTAGATTTCATAATTGTAATTTTAAATTTTATTTGTGATAATTCATCATTTGAAGCATAGAATCCATGATTGTGCGGTCGTTATTCAGGCGCGGTACTTTACGCTGACCTCCACGCCGACCGGTTGATGCCAGCCAGTCATCGAAAAGGCGGGGACGAGCCTCCACAATAGTCAGACAGTCCAGAAATATATCTTTTGAACGTTTGGCGTCATAGTCGCTGTTTTCACGCCGCAGAGCGTCATCAAGTATCCGGGCAAATTCACCAATGTCATCCGGATTTCGGTTAAATTCTATAAGCCATTGGTGATGACCGTGATCCCCTCCGTGTGCATATACCGGTGCTACCGTATAGTCGGCGACTGTCGCTCCGGTAGCTTTGCATGCTTTTTCAAGGGCGCGATCGGCATTATATACCATGAGTTCCTCGCCGAAAGCGTTGATATATGACCGTGTACGACCGGCAATGGCTATACGTACCGGAGCAGTTGACAACACACGTACAGTATCTCCTATCCGATAACGCCACAAACCGTTGCAAGCTGTAATCACCATCTCGTAAATCTTTCCTTTTTCAAGTTCCCAGACAGGCCGGGGTGTCCTGTCGGTGCCCCCGGCAGGTATAAACTCATAGAATAATCCACAGTCGGTCAGCAGCAGCATTCCCGCTTCGGGATCATCAGTGTCCTGTGCTGCAAAGAAACCTTCGGAAGCATTGTATGTCTCCACATAGTGCATCTTCCGTGGGTCAGTGATGGCATTGTATTCGTCTCTGTAAGGACCGAAAGCAATTCCGCCGTGAAAGAAAACCTCGAGATGAGGCCAAACATCATGGATAGAGTCCGCACCGGCTTTCGCCACAATTGATTTAAGAACGGTCAGGAACCATGAGGGTACGCCTGATATATTCGTGACATCGGCGTGTACTCCGGCTTCGGTAAGAGCAGGCAGTTTTACTTCCCAATCGGCAAGCAGCGCTACTTTTCGTGACGGTATACGCACAAGATCCACAAGAGGATTGATACATTCTATCAGAGATGCTGACAGATCACCTATGCGGACTTTCGGGTTAACCGGATGTACTTCGTTGGCGAAACTTCCACCGAGAATAAAGCTTTTACCGGAGAATATATGGCTTTCGGGATGGTTATGCAGGTAGAAACTGAGGGCAGCTCCCGCCCCTCTATAGTGCAATTCCGACAGCGACCGGTCGGTTACAGGAATATATTTGCTTTTGCCGCCTGTAGTTCCTGACGATTGTGCGTAGCGCGAAACAACGCCCGGCCATAAGACATCCTTCTCCCCTGCTATCATACGCATGACCGATGATCGTATATCCTCGTAAGCGCTCAACGGCACACGCTCGGCATATTGAGTGTAACCCGTGTGGTTGTCAATCCCATATTTACGTCCGAATTCAGTATGACGGCATGCGTCGGTAAGACGTGACAATTCCCTGCGCTGCGAAGTCTCGGCATCGAGCGCGGCAGTAATACGGCTGCGGGCGCGCCTTTCGAAAACCGGGCGCAATAATCCTGTGAGATGTATCTCTGACATGTGATCCTATGGTTTTAAACGCAGCTTCACATAGTTTGTGAATACAAAAATACGAAAAGCATCACAAATCAAACAAATTATGTGTGTCATATCGTTCAAAGTATCTGAAAAAAATAGTATTTTTGCCATTCAGATACCAATTGCATGAAATTAATTAAGAAATATCTGTTTATACTGTTGATTGCAGTAGGCATGGGGCTGTCATTCACAGCCTGCGATCCTGATGATTCGGGTGGTGACTATCGGCTTGCCGGAAGCTGGTCTCTGGCTGGTGACTCGTACGGCGCACTTCCGGAAGACGCATACTGTGAGTTTTATTTCCGGACTGATGGCGCGGGTACCTACTCTTGTTATGACCAGTACGGTTACTGGCAGACTTATCCGATGTCCTGGTGGGCAGACGGCGGATTGCTTACGATTTCGGTTTCGTGGGATACCTGGACGTACAATTACAGTGTAGAGGGCGGTTGGTTGTATCTATATCCCCTCAACGATCCAAATTATCTGGTATTCATGCTCTACTGATTTCCCGATGGCAGCACTACAAAATGAAAAATGGACCGAAATAGAGCATTTGCCCGAATGGGACGAAGAGTTCTATGATGTCTATACGGGCAAGAAGTATGGCAAGTGGGTCATGTTCAAGACACTCAAACCTAAATACAAGGATGATCCGCGCTTCCGGGCGATGATCGAGAAAGAGTTTGATGTCAGATATAACCTTGCTCACCCCAATATCATTATGATTAATGATTTTGAGGAGATCGGAGATCTCGGCATGTGTATTGTCACGGATGATGTGTACGGTACACCGCTGAGTAAACTGATTGCTGACCATGCAGTCACGAAGCATCATATAGACCAGATACGGACACGTCTCATAGATGCTATCGATTATATACAGATCAATCATATAGTGCATTTTCCGATTCGTCCTGAAACCATACTTTTCACGGAGAATATCGGCAATCTGAAGCTGATTGATGTGGGTTTTGACCAGCAGAGTCACCTCACACCTGCCGAGGCGGAAGAAGATATACGTAATTTCGGACAGGTGCTTTTGGCAGCCTTAGCCGCTTCAGACGAATCGGATCCATATTTGCAGCGTATAGGCGAACGTTGTCTCCGCCCGTCATCCGACCATGGATTCCGGACGGTCCATTCCTTGCGGATGGCGCTTGAACATCGGACCGATCGCAGGCTATATATTATTATCGCTATCCTTATAGCATTGACTGTAGGCGTTACAGTGTGGCTCCTCAGCGGTCATGGTCCGCGTCCTGTCAACGAACAGCTTAATCCTATAGAAAGCACGACTGAAATATCAACATCATTCAATCAGGAACAATGAGTATCGAAATACGTCCTCTCACCCCTACAAAAAAACAACTTGAAGAATATGTGCGCTTCGGCATCGACCTATACAAAGGAAACGACTGTTTTGTGCCGCCGTTGATATTCGACGAGGTCGAATCGCTTATGCCCGATAAGAATCCAGCCTTCGACATGTGTGAGGCTCAGTCGTTCATGGCAATGCGCGACGGTAAACCGGTCGGACGTATCACTGCTATAATCAATAATCTGGTCAACGAGCGTTCCGGACGACGTGAAGCACGTTTCGGTTTCACTGATTTTATTGATGATGACGAGGTGGTGGACAAGCTTTTTGAAGCAGCTGAAAAATGGGCGCGGGAAAAAGGTATGACCGAAATCATAGGTCCGATGGGATTCAGCGATATGGATCATGAAGGAATGCTTATTGACGGATTCGATGAGATGGGTACTATGGCTACTATTTATAATTATCCATATTACCCGAAACAAGTGGAGCGGATCGGATATAAGAAGGATACCGATTGGGTAGAGTATCGTATGACCGTGCCTGAGGATGTGCCTGCCAAGCATAAGCGGCTTGCCAATATTATTAAAGAAAAGTATGGTCTGCGTGTGCTTAAATATACATCACGAAAGAAACTTGCTAAGGAATACGGCGAAAAGCTGTTTAAGCTGATTAATGAGGCTTATGACCAGTTATATGGCTATTCTCCCCTTTCTGACCGACAGATCACATATTATATTGATAAATACCTGAGTGTTTTGCGTCTTGACTGTGTTTCAGTCATTGTGGATTCCAATGATGAGCTTATCGGAGTAGGTATTTCCATTCCCTCGTTGAGTAAAGCTTTGCGGGCATCGGGTGGTAAGATTTTCCCGTTCGGATGGTATCATCTGCTTAAAGGTATTTATGGGAAAAATGATGTGGTGGATCTGATGCTCGTAGCTGTCAAACCTGAATATCAGAATAAAGGTGTGAATGCTCTGTTGTTTTCCGATCTTATTCCGGTATATATAAAGAACGGGTATAAATATGCCGAGAGTAATCTCGAGCTGGAGGACAATGCCAGTGTACAATTGCAGTGGCAGTATTTCGACCGACGGCTGCACCGCCGTCGTCGCGCTTACCGCAAGTCGCTCTGATTATAGCAGCAATAGAAATTAACGATGCCCGTCGGCTGTCACAGCTGGCGGGCATCTCAATTTCCAATCAATCAAACCAATCAATCAAACCTTAAAATATCTTCTTCATAATGTGTATCGGTGAGTTCCGCCTGTCAGCGGAGTTACTCCCGATTGACACTGCAAAGTTACGCAGACTTTATTGATCTATAAAATTTAAAAGTTAAACAGTGTTAAACTTATCACAATGGTGTTACATTCGCCTGAAATTACCATCTATTTTAGATGTATAGTGTTGTGCTTCAAGCACAATAGCCTATTTTGGGACATTGCGACTTACCGATATTTTTAGGTTGCGGTATGTCATCGGACTGTATTAACGAAAGTGATAAAGGGTCAAAACTATTGGTCATTACCACTCTTGATGCCATAGCCGGAAGTATTTCTGTCTGTATCATATTTATTACATGGCGGGCATTACCGAAATTCCTGTCACGGTTGCGATAATCAATCCCGATACGGGTGGCAAGTGTCGATCGGGCTTCGGATGTCATTGAGTAGCAATGACGCTCAAGATAGCGTTCTGCTATTTCCATTAACTCGGATTCTGAGAAATCATCAAATTCGTAGATATTTGAATCAGGAATACGCGATTTCAGACCCGGATTCATTTCAAACATCCGCTTCATTTCGTCAGTATACCCGGCAAGGATAAGCATCCAGTCGCGACAGGATTCATCTGCGAGGGCTGTCATCAGTGTTTCGATCACGAATTTCCCCGGATCCTTAGGGTCATCGGGCTGATAAAGCTGGTATGCCTCATCAATGAAGAGGATACCGCCCCGGGCATCTTCGATAGCCTTGAGTGTATTGGTTTCTTCATCACTGTAGTATTTACCGATAAGTGTGGCTCTTTCCTTGACAACGACATGCCCGCTGCTGAGAACACCTGCACTTTTAAGCATCGACCCCATGTGTTTCGCCACTGTCGTCTTACCGGTACCCGGTGATCCGCAAAACATAGCATGAAGAGGAAGATTCATTGTGGGTAGATCGTTTTCCTGGCGCTTCTTATTGAAAAACATGAGTTTTTCATACGCTGTAAGTTTCTCTTTTACTGAATGTAATCCGGTAAGATTCTCCAGAGGTTGCAGAGTCGACAAGTTTTCTTCTTTTATAGTTTGTTCCGAAAGTTTTACCACATCATCGGTTTCCTCAGTATCGGATGGTTCGGGTTCCTGCTGTGATTTTATAAACTCATCGAGAAGTTTATCTACATCTATGTCCACGGCAGGCGTACTGTTTCCGTTATTTTTTTTAATTGACTTGGTTAATCGGCTGGACGCTTCTTCAAGAGAATACTCTTCAATAAACTCCAGATCGCTATCGGTCCAGATACCCGAAACAGGTTCACCATCAGTATCGAACACAAAACCGGCTATGGCTTCCTCGAAACATAATAGTTCAGCATAACATATTCCTTTCTTTGCCAGGCTCATATAGAAAGAAGCGGATACACGGTACACCTCATCATATACGTCATAATCTTTCTCAACTACCGGAACAAAGAAACTTGATTCAATCGATCCGTCAGGGAAATAAATCTTTACTTCCATTTCGGGGAGATATGGAGGGAGAGTAATCCCCTCATCGGGTATGAGGTAGAAGCTTGCATAGTGGTAGGTCATCGGTTTTGCATCGAAAGCCTTATAAAGCACAGGCGAGAAATCCGGCTCAATGCCTCCGTAAACGGGTTTCAGCAAATCGGTCATAAAAGTGTGGGAGTAATAATGTCGGAAGAACCGGAGTGATTGTTCGCCAAGGAGTTGTCCGGATTTCCGGTCTCTGATAACAATCAGGTAAGTATGTTTGAAGTTTACCTCATCAAATTCTATCGGTAACCATGTAGTGACACTCCGGCTAAAGCATCCGCTTTTGATGCAGACGGATGTGTCAGTCGATGACATGAGCTTCTGATTTACGGCATCAATAAGGCATACGGAGACGTTTCTCCTGATTCCACGTGAAGAATCACCTTTAATACAATGTTCATTAGCAAACACCATCCTGACAGCCAGTAATGGATAAGGTTTGGTAATAATGAAATCACGGCGAGTGTCGAACTCCAATGCGGAAAGAGAGGCGCGGTTGGGACGAAAGTCGTGATCAGGAACGTTGAGAAGTATCTGAGAGAGAGAAAAGGGAAGAGTATTATTTGTTAGTTTCATATTTTACAGTATTTATTGCCGTGCCTTTACAGACACGGCGGGGTTAAACAAATTCATTTTTTATAATTATCGGTAGCCTTCCACCGAAACTGTTGCCAACATGTCAATATGCGCCTGACCGACAACCGTATGTTATGTGACAGGACACAGCACCGGCTGACGATTACTCTTTCCGCGATAAAAAATGTTGGTGGAATACTATGCGCACCACATCTTCGCACTACCCGGAGGGGCAGCGCCGCCGAAACAGATTTCCGTAAGATGCAGATGCTTCATAGTTGAAAATGAAGTTGTTAAACTGTAAAATTGTAAAATTGGGTTACGCGTAATTGGCGTATAACACAAATTACGCCACAAAAATAATAAATAATCCTATTAATGAAAATAAATTTCTTATTTTTTATTCAAAATCATGGCTCATGCTTTTTCGGACTGATCATTATTCGATACTGGATGTGGAGTAGAGCATATCGGGGAAGAACGTTTGTAAAGATCTCGGTTCGTCCCTGAGGATTGACATTATATGTAACATTGTCAAGTTGATGCAGAAGGTCGAAACCATCGAGCATAAACAGCCATCGTCCACCCTTAACCGAATAGCTAAGTCGTGCATTCCATACCGCCTTCGTAGTGTTCAGTTCCTTGTAAGCATAACCTTGGCGGGTGTAGAGACTCAGATCTGTCGAAATGTTGAAATTGTAAGGAAGTGAAATCACCGCTGACGCACCATATTGTGCGGTAGTGGCGGAGAAGTTGTTGAATCCCGTGCGGTCGCCCCGCGTATCGCGCCAATTAAAGCGCCCGTTGATGGTAAATTTGTGCTTGCCTATTGCCCAATTGAGCTGCACATTTTCCAGTAAAATCAAATTCTTAACCTTAGTTCTTGCCATTTCGGAACCGGTTGTGGAAACCATATCTGCCGCCTCTCCATAATCTACCGAACTATACGAAGATACATCAAACTGATCCCGCTTGCCGAATGTCTTAGTAAGGCTATTGAACAGGCGTAAATTGTAGTTGCCGTTGACATTATACATTCTGTAGGTTCGTACGCCGCTCTCCCTATCATAGCTATAACCGCTCACAAAGGCATTATTCATAAAAGTATAGCGCAGGTTAACGATATCCATCCATCTATGGCTACCCCTCCTTGACCGGCTCCATTCAGCCGACAGTTCGTTTTTCGCCTCGTTCCTGAGATCGGGCGATCCGGTGAAGATGTTGAGCGGATCGCGGCTGTCGGTTATATCCACCATCTTGATCATATCAGCAGGATTGGTGGTCCGGTTATAGAGAAGTTTGTAGCTGTCGCTTCCCTTACGATACGTAATGTTTGTATTGAAGAAATCGATATCGATACTTCGCTTGTCAACCCGGCTTACAAACTGTCCCTGCATGTAATCAAGACTACGGTTGCTTAGATTTACTATGGGAATTACCTGATATGAAAGCACTCCTCCACCCGCCAGGTCTATACTGTTTATGGCGTTGATCTGAAAAGTTGCTCTGTTTTCTTTTTCTTTACTAAGGTATGTTCTGTCGCGGTCGAGGGTTCCGATATATCCGGCAGGAAGGCACCCGAATATTCCCGCCTCGCCGATGCGGTCGAGTTCATATAGATATGAATCTTTGATCGTTGAACGGTGTGTGAACCCAATAGTAGCGGTAATATCGGCATCCTCGGAATAAATAAGGTCGTAACTGGGTAATATCGAGATTTTCCACGATCGGTCGGGCGAGTTTTTTATGTATTGATTCGTGAGCGACCGTGTACCGGTTATAGGGTAGTGTATGTCGTACAGCTTGAAGTTGTCAACGTCTCGTCCCGTATATTCACCGCTCACTGACAGTGAGAGCAGATCGGGAAGCCCCGGCATCTTTATCGAGCCATAAGCCGAGCCCCCGGCAGTCAATGAGTGACCGGACATCAGCGATTTCTGTAAAGCAATGTTGGCGGTATTGTCCGCCATTGATGTCACTTCTCCTGAAAACATCTGCTCCAGTAAGTTGCGTGTAAGCTCTTCGGCCTCACGGTTGAATGCACCTGCAAGCGTGCTGCTGCTGTGGTCGTTCTTGCGGAAGTTCAGATTCTGGCTCAGACCAAAATACCTACCCGGACGCCTGAGATGGAAACGATTTAAAGTTTTGACACTGAGTTCGCGCGACACAGCATTGGAAAAGCTGTTTTCGTATGTATCGCCGGAAGGCAGGAAGTTCACACGGTTCATCACGGTCTCATCGTTATTGCGGTAATGTTCTACCGCCGTATTTCCCAAAAACTCCCAACGTTTACCGTTGTCAGGACCAACGTAATAGTCGATAGCCGCCATTCTGGTACATAGGTCGCCTGCGGTGGTCGTTGGTCGCCACGCATCATTACGACCCGGTGTGCGGTTATCGTTCAGGTTATTTACTGCCCCCACAAGAGTAACCCTCGAAATCGTCGTGTACCACATTCCGAACAGTCGGGCAAGGTATCTGTCGGTTGTGCCTGCACCTGCCTCAACATTGCCTATGTACCCCGACATATACTCCTTTTTCAGCCTGACGTCCATCACATATTGACCATCGCCGATATTACGTCCTGCGAGCATGCTGCGGTCGCCGAGTTTGTCGTACACCGCCACATCCTTAACGGTATATGCTCCGAGATTATTGAGCATTATATTTTTGTCGCCGTCGAAAAAGTCCTTTCCGTTGAGCAGGAGACTCTCCACATATTTGCCGTTGACATATATGCTACCGTCGTCCCGGAACTCAACTCCCGGAAGCTGACGTATAAGTGCATCGAGCATTGAACCCTGTGGGAGCAGGAACGCATCGGCATTATACACCAGTGTGTCATCTTTCATGTAAAATTTCACCTTCGAGGCCGTAACGGTCACTTCGCCCAAGATACGTGTTTTTTTGTAGAACTTCAGGTCGGGAATCTCTATTAGAGAATTGCGTTTTCCGGTAAGGTTCACCTCAATCTGACGGGTGATTGGTTCATATCCGTCGGCCTCTGCCGTAAGGATGTATATTTTCTTTTCGCGTGGCACCTTGAATCTCACCACGTGCTGCTTTTCCTGATAGTTGCCATCTATCATCATGTTATAGGAGTCCTCTCCAGCGATAGTGTCGGTGCTTCCCGTCGAGGTGAGATAAGTTGCTATTTTGCCCATAGCTTCTCCGTTCAGACCCTGCCTGGCAAGAGTCTTGATAGTAATGGTACCATTTTGTGCCCATGCCGTAACTACAGAACTCAGGGCAAGCAATAGGATTAAAAAGTTTTTTTTCATGATGATACTGTTTTGCTGACTAAGTGTCGGGCTGGGCAAAAGTAGTATCAATTAAGGTAGCATGCACGGTTTCACATCCCCATTTTTGTCCTCATCACCTTTTCTAACTGGCTGGTAATCAATATGAGGATGAAAACACTGTTCCTCATTCTCATTATCAGGGAGTTTATAACTCCAGACGTGACAAGAATTCCTCCTTGTCGGGGGCATCCGAGGCTGATATCTTATCGAGTATGCGCAGACGCCTGTTATAGAAATTCTTTATCTTGCTGCCGGTGAACACGCACACGGCTTTGGGCGAGAAGCCGGCATACAGATAGGTAACCGTGAGCATGTCGGCTTCCGACAATGATGGAACCTGATCACGCAAACGTTTCAATATGCCGTTACGGTAGGTGTCCACGGTGTTTTCTATCGACCCTATAGCCTCCTGGCTACGAAACGAAAGGATGATCTTCTCCATCTCCTTATAGACAGACATCTTCACCGATTCCATTTCTGCATCTTTTTTCTCAAAATACTCGCTGCAGATACGGTTGAGCGCATCGAGCCGCTCACCAAACAGGCTTTCGATCTTTTCGTTTAGGTCATCGTTATGCTGCCTTATCGTGGTGAGCTCCGACACAACTGATAGTTTCTCACGCCGCATGCGCTTGATATATCTTATAACAAACAGGCATATCAACGCTATCAGAACTATTCCCGATATCCATGCCGTAGGAACAATCCAGGAGCGGTTACGTATATAGAAACTCGGTGGAATAGGTATGGCATAACCAAACATTTCGCCTGTATATATAAGTTCGGTTCCATCCGATGTGTCAAACCACAAGCTATCGTTTCCTAAAAAAAACACTTCTCTTGGAAATTCAAGGCATAGTTCCATCATCACGGCAGTGTCGGTGGTAGCCTCATAAGGAATGGTGAGATTGAAAGGTTTAAGAGTCTGTTCCACCTTGTTTTCCCAGGCACAATAATATTTTGCTCCCGCTATGGAAAAATCGCGGTTAAGACGAAATGCTCTGAGTTTGAACCAAAGTGAGAGTACGCCATTGCTATTAGATAAAGCAACCGGAATCACTTTTACTCCCGGTTCAACAATCGAATCGGCAGGTAACCCGGGCAGAGGTGTTACGGTGTTCTGCGCCGGCAACAGAAATGCCGTAAGTGCAAGCAGGAGGAACAATATGCCAGAAAGACGTTGCATCTCTAAAAAATTCAACGGCTAAACGTAAGGTGACTCCCCTTTACGTTGCCGATTACAACACCATGCCTTAGGTGCAGATGCTTTATAGTTGAAAATTAAGTCGTTAAACTGTAAAATATGATGTGCCGTGTAATGTACACTACACAAACTATGGCACAAAAATAATAAATAATCTCCTTATTACAAATTAAACTCGTCTTTTGCTCAAAAATTCGGGGCAGTTTAGCTTATTTTTTGAGAAATACTGGATTGAGTTTAAGATTAATTAGACCTTGATACCACGAATTTCTTTTGTCAGGTATTGATTGAATGAATTTGAGAATATCATCGTCATATGCACGACCTGAATAAAAACCGACAACAATAGCGTTGCGTCCATTGATCGTCATTTGTTTATAGTGGTAAACATTGACTTCAACAATACTCACTTCGCCATTTTCACCTTCGCTTACAATAAATTCAAGCATACGTTCTTCATTATCATTATTTTCCATTACCTGATAATGGATAAGAGGGTCAGTTTTTTTGCGTCGTTCCAGTTCATCGATTTTTATCTGAACCGCCTCTGAAGGGGTTAGAAACCCAAAAATTATGCCGACCGTAAACATTTGATTGAAATGTTCAAAAGTCTCACCTTTAGGTAGATATTCTTGAATAAAATAATTTTCTTGTGGATTCGCACTCCAGGCAAGATAGTATTTGGTCCCGCAGAATTTTATAGGATTACCTACATTGAAATACTCAGTAGGTGATTGTGCGAACATGCTTAAGCAACTAATTAATGAAAGAAGCAGAGAAAGGAATTTTTTCATGTGTGAGAGATTTAAATTTATTTTGCACCAAATTTACAAAAATTCAATGTATTACACAATGACTAAAGAGATTTAAAAAAAATTTGAGAAGTTATCTCCCTCAATTAAGTGATATGAGTATTCCTCAGTCCAAATCCATCTGATTACAACAGATTATAAACATCTATTTCTATCGTTGTAAATATCTTTTGTTACAAAATGAAAAAGACTACCGAAAATATTGAATACAATAATTGAAATTACTTTTGCCACAATCCATATAGCGGTAGTAAATATTCCACCATAGCCAAAAAAAATTAGCTCTCAGAGAAAAAATAGTTGACCCATATAAAAATTTTAGTAATTTTGCAGTTGCAGACCGTCTCGCAGAAGCCCCGGTCAGGGACTAAAGTGGGAGGGCGTTGTAGAGACATATTAAAAAGCGTTTATCCGCGCTGATTCTTGACGTTCAGAAATTCTCGCAAAATTTCATAATAAAGTCAAGGATTGAGCAACGGTAGATGCCCGTGGTTATGTAATACCTTCATTCGGTGCGGTATCTCGTGAGAGATATTGCCGAGTGAATAATTACATATACAAGCGTGGGCTTCTGCGTTGCCGTCCGACTTTATTAGGGCAATGCGAGAAGCCTCTGAACGTAGGACGGTAACAGATACAGATTCCTACGCTTATTTTTTTTTTATTAATCAGGCACCTATTAGAGGGATCATAGGAGCCTGTCCACATTACTATGAAAAGATTGACCATATCAATCACATTACTGCTTTACTTTTTTACTGCTATGTTTGCCTCTAACGGAGGCGCAGGAAAAGGTATAAAGTGGGAGTTCAATCAAGGTGTACTAACAATAAGCGGTAACGGTGCCATGAAAGACTTCGGGAAGGATCGACCCTGGATTCCGGGAGAAGTCAGTAAACTGGTGGTGGAAGAGGGTATTACTCACATCGGCGCGAATCTATGTCGAAATAGTAAAAATCTAATTTCTGTTTCCTTTCCTTCTACCTTAAAGTCTATCGGACATGATGCATTCAATTCCTGCAAAAGCCTTTCCGACATTCACATTCCTTATGGTGTAGAGGAAATAGGCGACCGCGCTTTCTACAATTGTAAGGCTTTCATAGAGTTAGATATTCCAATCAGCATGAAGCGTATCGGCGAGGAGGCGTTTGCAAAGTGTAATAACATAGCTACCCTCCGTCTAACTCAGGGAATTGAGACGGTGGGGAATATGGCTTTTGACGGCTGTTCGATCCTCGCCAATCTGTCAGGACTTCCTGATTTTATCAATACAGATACTTTTATGAAATATGGTCTCAACCGCGCCGCAGTGAAAAATTATTGGGATCGTAAGGAGGAGATGGCAGCCCGATTCGGGAATTCATCAGGTATACTTGGCAATCGGAATCAAGAGGGAGCAAAGCAACCGGAACCGTCAGATATCGATACTGACATTCCGTTCACCGGAGTTGACAATTCAAAAACCTTTGCGCTTATTATAGCAAATGAAAATTATGGTAAGCTTGCCAATGTGCCGTATGCTCTTAATGACGGGAATTCATTCGCACTTTATTGCCGACGCACTTTAGGTATTCCACAGAAAAATCTACTGATTTATAACGATGCATCTTATGGATCAATGCGCGAGGCTTTAAGTGATCTGCGCATGATCAACGAGGTTGCCGGTGAGGATATGAAAGTGATTTTCTATTATGCCGGTCATGGTGCTCCCGATGATGCGACTCTTGACCCATATTTAATACCTGTTGATGCCGGACGTGTAAATAAAGATGTGTGTATTCCATTAGCTTCAATATATCAAGAACTGGGCGCAATGAACTTGAAATCGGCAGTTGTTTTCCTTGATGCTTGTTTCAGTGGCGGTACCCGTGAAGACAAAATGGTTATGGCAGATGCACGTGCAATAACCCGTGTACCCAAAAAACAGGGTCTTACCGGAAAAGTAGCGGTACTCTCGGCTACCAGTGATGCCCAGACAGCTCTCCCCTATCACGAGAAAGGGCATGGTATGTTTACATATTATCTTTTGAAACGACTGCAGGATACAAAAGGAAATGTAACGCTTGCCGATTTGAAAGATTATGTGACTAAGGAGGTTTCACTCAATTCCACCGTAATCAATCGCAAAGATCAGACACCCACCTTTACTGTATCAAGCGCAGCTTCCTCACTTTGGGATGGATGGAAACTAACAGAGTAATTAATAAAAATATAATTAAAAATGAATAAATATCTATTGTTGATCGTCATGGCGGTGACTTCTATTTGTGGTGTGACCGCCCAGAATGCTAACCGTAGCGGCTTCTTTATGGAAGCAGGAGTAGGCGGAGTCGTAGGTGATAATGTCCGAACCGAAATAATAATTACCGATAATGTTGTTCGGGAAAAATATCTATCCGGTATGGCAGGAGATTTCGGACTCGGTTTTCGTTTGCGTATTCACCGTCATTGGGCGTACGAGTTAAAGGCAGAGGGAATGATCCCGTTCAAAGATCCAATGCATGCGTTGGTTGGACGATTTTTACCTGTAGGTTTTCGCTACACATCGGTTGAATTATGGCGTAACTATAGTTTATACGGACATTTTAATATTGGTGGCGCCATATCGGTAAATGGAGGTAAATTCAATTACACTAAATTTAAGTATAAGGATTATGAATATCTTTACCCAAATTGTGAAATAAAGACTAAACACAACTCCTTTTTTGGGGTAGCTTATTCAGTAGGTATAGGTATTAATCTGACAACCCATTTCTACGTTGAAGCTTGCTATAATGGGCAGTCATTATTTAATTGTATCGGTAAAAAAGGGAAAGGGACACTAAATGGAGGAATTACCGGAGTAATAATTGGATACCGCTTCTAAAAGACTAATCATTAATATAAAAATAAACAACAATGAAATCAAAATTATCAATAATAATCATTATGCTTCTTTTTCTTGTATCATGTGCAGAAAAAGACCCTGTGACAATAGGAAAATTGGAATGTAAAGTCGATGTTTCCATGGTGACTGCAACAACAGCTAAAGTTACAGTCACTGTCCCAAGAAATGAAAAAAATTTTATAAAAGGTGTTCAGCCATATTATGATGTATTTCTGATTTCACCCCAAGGAGAAGAGTATATAGAAGACATCTGTGCTGTGTATGTACCTACGGGTGCGGACTCTATATCGTATTTTTTTTCTAAATTGACTCCTGAAACCACTTATAAAGTGGGAGTAGAAATCAAGACAGAATTCAACAAAGAATTATCTCCCGATTACAATGATTACGCTGCTGATGAAGCTGAATTTCACTATTATTGGGATCATGATCTTATTTGCTATTCTACTGACTACACTTTTACTACACCTAAAGATGGTGACTATTCTAATTTAGGTATAACCTTTGAACCCTACTTTATGAATGAAAACCATACATTTTTCTGCCTAACTTTTCATGATGATTTGTTCAGCAATAGTACTTCTCAAACTTTCTGCTGGGGTTATTCTCCAAATTATTTCCCTAATTATCTATCGATAGATGTTATGGATTACGATAAAAAAAATTGGTATATCAGAACAGATCGAAATTTTAATAAGGGAGAGAAAATATATTTTGAATTAGTATTTAATTATGGTGGTGTTTATGAATCACAGACAATTAAACTGCATCCTTATATGGTTTTTGATCCCGAAAAACTTATTATTCAAAATCCTGAATTTAAAACCATATTTAATGGTAATGACTATTGTTTAGGTAGTATTTCATGGGCTGATAATTCTGATATAATAGTCGACTATTATATTAGAGATGGAGATTACTACGGCGCAGATAAAATGCAGTTAAGAGCAGAATTTGGAAGTAACTGTTATCTATGGTTTTCTAGGAAATATCCGTCTCAACCTTATTTTTTACAGGCCACGGGTATAATTAGGAATTATCGTGATACTTATCAAAGTATATTTTCCACAGATTTCTCAAATCATATTGAGCCGGCAAAGGAAGGTGAATATCTTTATTCCCTAAATATGGAAAACCAAAGTGATGGGAGCATTAAGTTTACCATCAGTTGTGATGACATGTTCTCATTCTGTAACGTTTCCTCCAATACAAAATTGAGATTTTCTCCATATAATTATGAAGTAGAATATCACTCCTATACATCCAATACAGTTGAGTTCATACTCCCTGCAAACCTCGTTTCAAGTTGTTTTGAAGGTAATACAGAATGTAATATTACAACATCTGACATCATTATAAAGTATAATGATACTAAATTCGGTATTGATGGATCTTGGTTATGGTCACTACCATTACAGACAATAATACCGGATTATGCTAAACAAGGGGGTGTTGTATATTGACTCTGAAAGATATGATAAAAAGGATTTTGACAATTTTATTATTATTTACACCACTGACAACCTTCGCTGAAAAAGCGAAGGTTGTCAGTGGTTCTTATACGTATTATGTTCCGTACAATGTAGCGAGAGATAAGGCTGAACAGATTGCATTGGAAAGAGCTATGATTGAAGCGATCGCTGCTGAGTTCGGTACAATTCTCAGTCAACATAGCCGTATGGATATGCGATCATCTAAAACTGGAGAGAATGTCGATTTCTGGTCATCCGCATCCTCTTTAGTTAAAGGTGAGTGGATCTCAACAATCGGTAAGCCTGTTTTCGAAGCTTTTATTGAAGATGGAAATTTTGTTGTAAAGTGTGAAGTAAAAGGATATGCCAGAGAGTTAAAAGGACCATCAGTTCAACTTGAAGTGAAGTTACTGCGCAACGGCACGACTGATTCTTACGAATCGTCATCTTTCAAATCGGGAGATCACTGTTATTTAGCATTTACAACTCCGGTGAAGGGCGCCATAGCCGTATATCTGGAAGATGAGGAAAAGATGGTGTCATGTATGCTTCCATATTATGCTCAGACATGTACGTGTACACCTGTCAGCCCCGGGGAAAGACACCTTTTCTTTACTACTAATGATGGCGACCAAGAGATGTACCAACTTTCCACAGATAAAGAAATTGAGCGGAATATGATGTATGTTATTTTCTCGCAGAATGAGTTTATCAAACCGATTGACAAATCAAATGGAGAGGAACTGTCGCTCAAAACACTTAAATGGGAAGATTTCCAAAATTGGCTGAAAAAATCCAGAGGATTGGATTCGACTTTTCAAGTCATAGCAATACCAATAACAATTTCTTCCTCATTGGAGTAACCAGTCTTTGCCTATAGTCTAAGACTCTACCGGGTGTCCCACTAAGTAGTTTCTTAACTTTATCTCGATATTTTTTCAACATAAAGTGATTTAACCTCACATAATCTACTCTATTAAAAACAGACTTCCTCAATCCCTTTGTGTGTCCAGGTTGTAAAGAGACATACAAAGGGTTCTTCATATTTTCATATTAAAATGATTGGATGGCTTATAAATATTGCATAGTTTTGTCTTGAGCAATATCACAGTTGATTAATATAACTTTTTCATTGGCGGATGCAGTATTTTTACCGAATTCGTATCTATTAAGAGTGAAACGGAATGATCTGGACATAGATAACACTGCTCTTGTCGAAGAGTGCCGAGCCGGTGATAGGGAAGCCATGAGTCTTCTCTATTCTCGTTTCGCGCCGCGTATGCTTCGTGTCATAGCACGTTATGTCGACGACAAGGATGATGCTCAGGACATTCTCCACGATGGTTTTATAGCTGCATTCACTCGTATGGACACCCTCCGTGAACCTGAGCGAGTTGAATACTGGCTTGCCACCATCATGAAAAATCTTTCGCTTAAATTCCTCCAGTCTCAGAATATCGAGTTAATCCTCGACTCGCTTCCGATGGATCTTGCGGAAGATTCCGATATTGATGAGGTTATTGATTTCGAAACTCTCGAGTCACTGATCAAGCAACTACCGGACGGCTATCAGAAGGTGTTCCGTCTGGCAGTATTGGAAAACAAGTCTCACAAAGAAATTTCGAAAATACTCGGAATAGCTCCCAATTCGTCATCTTCCCAACTTTTCCATGCAAAAATAATGATCCGTAAGCTCATCAATGAATATAGAAAACAAACAGCATTGATGATCTTACTGCTCTTGGTCATACTCTGTGACATAGTCTTCCTGCCACGCTACGAGGATTTGACTCAGGAGAAACCTTTGCTCAGCATAGCAGAGCAAACACCGGTAAATTCAAGTAATCAATCTCAGATAGCTATCGTTGTACAACAGGATAAACCAGATAATAATTCCGGAAATTCCGGATTTTACTCAAAAGAGAAAACCTCGGAACCGACGGCTGAGAGTTCTCAGCCAATGTCAACCGACGACGCCACGGGGCAGAATCAACCTGTCAACTCAAATAAAGAGAAGTCTGACTCCGACAAAGATAAAACCGAGACATATGAAGAGCTGATTGCGGAGTCTCCGGTAGACAATGATGTCATTGAAGAAATCGGCTATCTGACCTCGAAACACGCAAGAGGCTGGTCTGCCGGAATAGCGTTCAATTCGGGTTTGTTAAGTTTTGATAATTTGAACTCATCATATGGTTACGAAACTTCTCCTCCCCCATCCGATCCTGATCAGCCTAATAATCCGGATGATAACGAAACATGCCGACCGGTGAATTCACCAAGGGCAAAACGTGGATTGATTGAAAAACTTCGTGATCTTTCTCACAAAAATTATCCTCCAATGACCATTAGCCTGACCGCCGAGCGACGGTTTTCCTCATGGTTCGGTATGGAGACAGGTATATCATACACCTATCTCAGAACTGATTTCGAAGACTTAAATGTAAACACAACCTGCCATTGGCATTATCTTGAACTACCGCTGAGAGCGAATTTCTATGTTTACCACTCGTCCCTATTCTCTTTCTATGGGTCGCTTGGCGCAAAGCTGTCGGTACCTGTTTATTCCAACGCCAGTCCCAATTCTCGTTTAAACATCGAAGGGGGACGTTTTAATTCAAATACTGTATGGTCGGTAGGTGGTAGCTTAGGCGTTTCCTATCGTCTGTCTGACAGACTGCATCTCTATCTGGAACCCTCTCTCCAGTATCATTTCCCACACGATTACATGGTGCCCAACACCTGGACTGATGATCCATGGACCTTCTCTATTCCCATTGGTATTCGTTTCAGTTGGTGAAAAATTTCCATTCCACCATGCAGTAATTAAGTTTCTGCGGTATCTAATCAATGTAAACCAATTAAACTTAACTATATGACTTGTTTTAACAGACGACTCTCATCCTTCATAGCGTCCATTTGTTCGGCTTTACTCTCGCTGATAGGCTTCAGCTGTTGCTCTCCTGAAGACGCGCCTGAGATGTATGGTATGCCAATCGGTGACTTCGAGATAAAAGGTAGCGTCACGACCGAAGATGGCACCCCCATTAAAGATGCAGAAGTCAGGGTAACCGGCAGTGACATACCGTCAGGTGTTTTTTCCTTTGAGAATACTTCCACCGATGCAAAGGGTAATTATGAAATAGAAGCCCGTGAATTTATTGATAATGTGAAAGTTGTATGTATACCAAAAAATCCTGATTTGCAGTCTGATTCAGTTATTGTGAGATTGAAGTATAAAGGTGGTGACGGGGGATGGTATATCGGTCACGCTGAGGAAACCGTCAATTTCAAGCTGAAAGAAAACAAGCAGGAAGAATGAGAAAACTTTCACTTCGTCAGCGCTTGGGACTTGAACTCTATCGTAGAATCAAGAAAGAATCAATCAAGGTACATAAGCTACGCCAGCTCTTTTGGGAGTGTACATGGCGTTGCAACCTTTCATGCCGCCACTGCGGAAGTGACTGCAAAAGCAGTGCGACCATCCCCGATATGCCGGCAGAAGATTTCCTTAAAGTTATAGACAGCCTGATGCCTCATGTCAATCCAAACCACGTCAATATAGTTATCACTGGCGGAGAACCACTTCTCAGAAAAGACCTTGAATATGTAGGACGCCAACTCTATGACCGTGGTTTTCCATGGGGTTTCGTTTCAAATGGACTTGCACTCACTCCAGGGCGTTTTCAAAGTCTACGTCGTGCAGGACTTCACGCAATGACCATAAGCCTCGACGGACTGGAGGATGATCATAACTGGATGAGATGTCATCCTGCATCATTCAGCAGAGCGGTCGACAGCATCGCAATGGCAGCGACCACACCTGATCTCAACTTTGATGTAGTTACATGCGTAAACCGCCGCTCGCTGCCTAAATTGAATGAAATAAAGCAATTGCTGATCAGTAAAGGAGTAAAAGCGTGGCGTCTATTCACCATATTCCCTTCGGGACGGGCAGCCCAATATCATGAGTTTGAGCTTAACAAAGAGGAAGTAAAAACTCTCCTGGACTTCATTGAAGCGACGAGAAAAGAGGGGCTTATAAAGGCATCGTTCTGCTGCGAAGGTTTCCTTGAAGGCTATGAAGGCATTGTAAGAGACAATTTTTTCAGTTGTCAGGCAGGCATATCGGTGGCTTCAGTGCTTCTGGATGGTGGAATTGGCGCATGTCCAAGTATTCGTGCCGACTACCGACAGGGAAACATTTACAAAGATGATTTTTGGGACGTATGGCAAAACAGATTCGAGCCATACCGTAATCGCGACTGGATGAAAACAGGCAAGTGCGCCGATTGCTCTTTCTGGCGTTACTGCGAGGGCAACGGCATGCATCTCCGTGACTCACAAGGGCACCTCATGCACTGCCACTTATATAAATAGACCGAATTGGATAGATCCGACATTTCAATCAAGTCATCACAATACCAATAACCGCGATAATATTGAGTTGGTGGGGAACAAAAAATGATATTATATGTTATAATTACATAAAAAATTCCCATCAACAATAATTACATCGCATATATGTCTCATTTTAGTAATTTTTCAGGTATCTTCATGGTCGGTCTCATAGGTCTGACCGGAATTGTGTCGGGTTGCTCCAAGAAAGAAAAAGCTGTATTAGCAGGTCCGGTTCGTGTAGAGGTAAATGTTGTCGGTTTGACCAATAAGCCATCCAACAACAGGAATTATTCGGGAACGGTTGTGTCTGCCGACGAGTCGACAGTAAGTTTTTCCGTGCCTGGAACAATTCAAAAAATATATGTTGAGGAAGGACAAAAGGTGACAAAAGGTCTGCTACTTGCCCGCATAGGAAGTGAGAGTCTCCAAAACTCACGCAATATAGCTCAAGCCGAACTTGAAGAGGCCCGGGATGCTTATCAACGTCTGAAAAAGCTGCATGATGCTAATGCCCTGCCCGATATCAAATGGGTTGAGATACAGTCGAAACTGAAACAGGCCGAGAATGCTGCCGCGCTTGCCGACCGTGCCGTTAGCGATGCATCGGTTTATGCACCTATCAGTGGCTATGTGGCATATAAATATGCTGATGACGGACAGACGGTAGTACCTGCCGAGCCGATACTGAAGATTGTGAATCTTAATAATCTCCAAATAGCCATTTCGGTTCCCGAAAACGAGATAGCATCTTTCGGCAGCAATACTGAAGCCAAAGTTTCGTTCGATGTTGCCGACGGACTGACCGTTACCGGAGAAGTTGGTCAGAAAAGTGTCGCTGCTGATCCACTCACCCGCTCTTATACAGTGAAATTCAATCTGTCAGGTACTGGCGACAGGATTCTCCCGGGCATGATCGGATCGGTGTCGGTAGTGACTGACCCTTCCGATTCAACCACGAAAGTCACATCATTTACCCTGCCGTCGCAAGCCATACTGTTAAGCTCGGATAACAGGCAGTTCGTTTGGATTGTAAAGGGGGGCAAGGCTCAGAGGAAATATGTTGAGGCCGACGAGCTCTCGAACGATGGTGTGACCGTTAAAAGCGGTCTTATATACGGTGACAGTGTCATTGTGGCAGGTATGCAGAAGGTAAGCACCGGAACAGAGGTGACTGTTGCCAGATAATAATCTACAAAAAACTTGAAGCAATGGCAACCAGTCCGTCTGATAATTCTCAGTTCCGGCCCAATCCGATTGTAGTGGCCGGTATGAAGTACCGTAAGGAAGTTATCCTGCTTGTATGTGTCCTAATAGCTTTCGGTATATATGCTCTTAAGGTAATGGATAAGAACGAATTCCCTTCGTTTACCATTCGTGAAGGTGTTGTAGCCGCAGTATATCCCGGAGCTTCCGTGGAACAGATTGAACAAGAAGTCCTCAAGCCTCTGGAAGATTATATTTTCTCGTACAAGGAGGTTAACAAGAAGAACACCCATTCGCGTATCACGTCGGGAATGGTGATAATATTCGTCGAACTCGACAATGATGTGACCGATACAGATTCGTTCTGGAACGAGTTCAAGATAGGTATGGATCAGGTGAAGCTAAAATTGCCTGCCGGAGTGCTCGGCGTAGAGACCTTGAGTAATTTCGGCGACACATCCGCCCTGCTTATCACCATGCAGAGCGATGACAAGACCTACCGCGAACTGGGCGACTACATGGACCGTCTCAAGGATCGTCTGCGCACGGTGGAGAGTGTCGGAACCATGAGTGTTACCGGCAAGCAGAACGAAGAGATCGCCGTTTATCTGAATCCGGAGAAACTTAAGCATTATGCGTTGTCGGAATCGACCGTAGGTGCCACATTACTTGCCCAGGGTTTCCAGACAACCGGCGGCTCGCTACGCAACGGCAATTACACACAGCCTATCATCGTGAAGCGTTCTGTAAGTTCGATTGCCGACATAGCTGACATGATAGTACTTTCCACTCCCGACGGAAGTGTAGTGCGTCTTGGTGACGTTGCCGACATACGACGCGAGTATCCCGACCCCGACAGCTATATCACCAATAATTTCCAGAAATGCATACTTCTAAGTGTACAAATGAAGGATGGCTATAATATAGTGGAGATGGGCGAACAAGTCGACAAACAGATCGAGGCGTTCCAAAGCGAGCTGCCGTCGAGTGTCACTCTCTTCAAGATAACTGATCAGCCTGTTGTTGTAAACAGCTCCGTCAATTATTTCCTCATTGAATTGCTTGTTGCAATTATAGCAGTGGTTGTCGTGATAATGATTCTACTGCCGCTAAATGTAGCCCTTATCGCTGCCTCTACCATTCCGATCGCAATATTTATATCGTTAGGTCTGTTCTATACTTTCGGTATTGAACTCAATACGGTGACACTCGCTTGTCTTATCGTATCTTTAGGTATGATTGTCGACAATTCCGTTGTGATTATCGACGATTATGTGGAGCTTATATCAGAGGGAGTGGATCACTATACGGCAACTCTACGGTCAGGTACCGAATTCTTCAAGGCAATATTCTCTGCCACACTCGCCATCTCGGTCACATTCTTCCCGTTCCTTATAACGGTAAAGGGTATGTTCCGTGACTTCCTCACTGACTTCCCCTGGGGAATGACGATAATTCTTTTTGTCTCGCTAATATTGGCTGAACTGCTTGTGCCGTTCCTACAGTACAGACTCATCAAGAAACCCATCTATAAACTCCAGCAGGAGGCGATTGCATCGGGTAAGAAGAAATTCAGTTTCTTTGTTTCAATGCAGAACGGTTATAATAAGCTGATTGATCTCTGTTTCGCATGGCCTAAGACAACTATCTTCATAGGATTTCTCTGCATTGCCGGCGGCGCGGTACTTTTTATCACACGTCCGCTCCAGCTCATGCCTATCGCCGAGCGCAATCAGTTTGCAGTAGAGATATTCCTTCCTGCCGGAACCTCGGTGGAGCGTACGACCATGGTAGCCGATTCGCTTGAAAGAATCCTGTCGAAAGATCCACGGGTGGTTTCTATAGCTTCGTTCCACGGCTGCTCCTCTCCCCGCTTCCAGGCTACTTATGCACCTCAGGTAGGTGGTTCCGACTTTGCACAATTCATTGTCAACACAAGCAGCAATGCTGCCACTATTGATGTCCTCAATGAATATACAGAGAAATATGAGAGCTATTTCCCCGATGCATTCGTCAGGTTCAAGCAGCTGAGTTATTCAAATGCCGCCTATCCCATACAGATAAAGGTCAAGGGTTCCGATGCTGCAACTCTTCAGGCGGTTGCCGATACGTTGGCTTCGGTGGCACGTCGCGTGCCCGGTCTGCGCAATGTGCGCACATCGCTCGGTAATCCGCTTGCCTCGGCAGTAGTGATTCCCGACAATACGCGTGCCGAACGTTTCGGTCTTAATTCCACTCTTATGGAAACCACTCTTGCCATGCGCTATTCATCCGGTTTGCCGGTGGCAACTGTCTGGGAAGGTGATTACGGTATTCCCGTAACTCTCAAGACTTCGACTTCACACCTAAGTAACGTTACGGAGCTCGAGAACGAGGCGATGCCTGTAATTGGTTTCGGCACGGTGCCTCTCCGGCAGATATCGTCCATTGTTCCGGAATGGCATCCCGGTATGATAACCCATTATAACGGTACACCCACAGTGTCTGTTATAGCGGAAGTGCAGCGCAACATCAATGTAATTGACCGTACAGAAGCTCTTATGGACAGCATCAGCCACATTGATCTTCCTGCAGGTATTACGCTTGAACGAGGCGGTGAATGGGAAAACACAATGGACACGCTGCCCGAGATCCTCTCCGGTCTTGCTATGGCCGTTGCCATTATTTTCTTCATCCTATTATTCCACTATGCTCAAGCCGACACCTCTTTGCTCCTGTTGCTTTCTCTTATGCTCTGCATTCCCGGAGCTGCCGCAGGTCTTCTTATCCAGGACACCGCTCTGTCGCTTACATGTGTACTTGGTATAGTGTCGCTTATGGGTATCCTTGTGCGAAATGCGATTGTACTGCTTGACTACGCCGAGGAGCTCCGTAATCAAGGTCAGTCGGTTCGCGATGCCGTACTCAATGCCTCGAAGCGCAGAATGCGTCCTATATTCCTTACATCCGCCGCTGCAACTATGGGTGTGCTGCCTATGGTGACTGGCAGTAGCGCGCTATGGAAACCGATGGGTGTTGTAATATTCTGGGGAACACCGATAACCATGATATTCATCCTTACAGTAATACCGGTGGCGTATAGTATAATGAAATCTCGTCAGAAAGGTGCCGATCAGCCTCTTGCACAACCTCTTGAGACACATCTATTCTGATTATGAACCGATAATAATCGCAAATATGATACGTACAAAGCATATTATTATAACAGCTGCCACACTCTTTGCAACAAGTTTCGCAGCAATGGGAGAGACCCATGTCGACTCGGTTTACACCCTGCAGCAATGCAAAGCGATGGCACTTGCAAACAATGCCGAAATCCGTATGGCAGACAATAGCCTGCGGGCTGCGTCTGAAACCCGAAAGGAGGCTCTCACTAAGTTTTTCCCCGAGATTTCTGCCGGTGCATCAGCGTTCAAGACTAACAGGGATGTGATACAGTACGATGTACTCGACATGTTCACTCTCGGTATGATCAATAATGGAAAGGCTGCCGGAGTGTGGGCGCTTCAGCCCGTGTTTGCCGGCGGACAGATTGTAAACGGGAACAAGCTGGCGAAGGTAGGCGAGGATGTGGCTAAAATCCGTAGGGAGCAGAGCAGCGACCTCGTGGAACTTCAGACAGAAGCTCTCTATTGGCAACTCGTAACGCTTAAAGCTGAAAAAGTTACTGTTGAAAGTGCCATCACAATGCTCGATTCACTGGCGGTTCAAGTCAAAGTGGCTGTAGATGCCGGCATTGTAACTCGCAATGACCTGCTTAAGGTTGATCTGAAACGCAATAGCTATGAGTCTGATCTTGTTGACCTCGACAACGGTATAGAGCTGATGAAACGTCTGCTCGCACAACAGATAGGACTCGGTGCCGAAGCAAAGGCTGATGTGAACGCATGCGTACCCGAACAGGTTCCGGCGTATCCTGACAATCTTCTCATTCAGCCTTCTCAGGCACTTGCGCTGACTGCTGATCACCGTCTTCTCGTGAAAAATGTCCAGGCTAAGGAGCTTGAGAAAAAGATGGAGACAGGGAGTCATCTCCCACAGGTTGGAGTTGGAGCCGGTTGGTTCTATCACGATATATTCGATCAGAACCATAACTTCGGCGGTGTTATGGTTACAGTTTCAGTACCTATCTCTGACTGGTGGGGTGGTTCACATGCCATAAAGCGTAAATCACTTGAACTTGCCAACGCACGAACCGAACTTACGAATCTCAGTGAGAAGCTTGTGATTGAAATGGCTGATAAATGGGATAATCTCACTGCTGCCCACCGTAAGATGGAGATCGCTATGGATGCTATTGCACAGAGTAAGGAGAATCTTCGCCTTAGTCAGGCTTACTATGAAGCCGGAATGAATACCATCACCGATCTGCTCGACGCGCAAACCCTATATCGTCAGGCGCAGAACGATTATGTCGGAGCTTACGGATTGTTCAAACTTTCTGAAGCCCAGTATCTCAACGCCACCGGACGCCTTTCCTACCCAGAGGAGTAACTTGCCAAGCTATCAATATGACGAGGTGCCAATACGTCAATTTGACATATTGGCACCTCGTCATATTGAATTATATCAGAGTACGGGGGTGATGCGGAGACGGTAGGAAAGCGGGGTATCGGGTACGCGGTAGATAGGCAGTGTATCCACATCGTGACCGCATGAAGCGTTACCTACGCCACGTGTCCATGCATCGAGGTGAAGCACATTGTAGGGACGGGCAGTGAGTTCCCACTGATGATTTGCTTTCATTAGATCTTCGTCGGTGTACGGCAGGATCGAAAAGCTTACATTACCTTCGGTGGTAATGTTTACACCTTTTCCGGCAGCATCGGTAAGCGTCAGTTCGCGCAGACCTTCGCGCCCACCGGTGCTCTGTGGCTTCACATAAGGCTCTACCATATCGGCTACAGTGGTGGTATAACGTCCGATAAGGGCACCGTCCTTACGGTCGACATAATTCTCATACGGTCCGTTGGCGAAGTAACTTACTTTGTCAAGCGCCTTATTGATTCCGCATACGAGACCGGCACGACGGAGATCACCTGAATGAGGCGTGAAATTCACATCCATATCCACTGTTCCGTCGGGCATTATGACGTAGTGTATGCGTGTATCGCACTTCGACCCTTTGCGTGTGGCGGTTACGGTTATATTCTTACCGGTTTTTGCGTAGGAAATAGATCCGGTTGCATCCAGTCCGTTATCTGTGTCGGTAAAGCGGTCGTTTTCGATCCAGCGGTGATTGTCGTAGGTGAATCCGAGTCCGTCGGCTATAACACTTACTCCATCAACGATGAGTTTTGTCATAGTCGCGGTAGCGCGGTCGAACTCAGCTTTAACGTTGGTGTTGGAAACTGTGAGAGTTGTTTCCGTTTCAGACACGACAAGTTTCGAACCTTTAGCTTTTACCGCCGGGAGTGCGGGACGGTCGGACAACACATATTGCATGTGAGCCACTTCGTGACCAGCCGGAGCGTAGTTGCGATCGTAGCGCTGCACCACTTCAAGTTGCAGAATTATTTCGGGTTGCACATAGTTTTTCTTGGTCTTTACAGGGAATGCATTGAAAAGCGGTACCATCATGGATGTGCTGTCACCGGGAGCCACATTTCCTATAGGGAGCACAGTGCGTCCTATTTCACGACCGTCGGAAAGAACCGTTACCGCGAGATCGAATTCATTGAGATTTGTGAATGTATAGCGGTTTAACAGACGTACGGTTGCCATGTCACGTGCACGGTCAACATCGAACAGACGGAATTTAACGAACTGGTGTGCAGCTTTCACTTCCTTAAGTTTAGCACTCTCCTCACGGGTGGCGGGGATAATACCGTTAGAGCAGAAATTGCCCTGATGCGGGCCGGGATAATCATATCCGGTGTGCAGACGGAATACGCCATTCTTCATTTCCTGAGGATCGTAGATAGCCTGGTCAACCCAGTCCCAGATGCAACCGCCGATAGTAGCGTCAGAAGCTTCCATTACATCCCAGTATTCGGTCAGGTTACCTATAGCATTACCCATGGCGTGACCATATTCGCAGAGAATCATGGGTTTGTCGAGACCGCTCGTATATTCATGCATCCACGCCTGACCGGGATACATCTTGGAGTAGAAATCGGAGAAGCGGCTTCCGCCATACGGTTTGTCGGCACGTGTACCTTCATAGTGTACCGGACGCGAATCAAGTGCCTTGGCTGCATCGTAACAGAATTCGAAATTGTCGCCATTACCGGCTTCATTGCCGAGACTCCACATGATTACTGCAGGATGATTGCGGTCGCGAAGAACCATACGGTCGATACGGTCAACGAATGCCGGAATCCATGACGGCATGTCGGAAATCGACTGGTTGGCGTGGTCCTCAAGGTCAGCTTCGTCAATGGCATACAGACCATAATAGTCCATCATGGCGTACATACGCGCATTGTTAGGATAGTGGCTTGTACGGATAGTGTTGATGTTGTTCTGCTTCATCAGTTCTATGTCGCGTAACATCGATTCGGTACGTACTGCGCGTCCGTTAACCGGATCGGAATCGTGGCGATTGACACCCTTCAGCATAACGCGCTCTCCGTTGACATAAAGCAGAGAGTTGTCGATCTTGATGTCACGGAAACCGTATTTTGTAGAGAAAGCCATTTCATCGGCATGTGTGTTGCCGTCACGCTGGATGATATCGACATTGTACAGATAGGGGTGTTCAGCACTCCATAGTTCGATTCCGCGCAGATCGATAGAGGCATTGACTGTATCAAGCGGCGCTCCTAAACGGTAAGGGATCACCTGTTCGGCAAGCTGTTTGCCGTCGGAATCGGAAACACGTACAACATATTCCTTCACACCGGTAAGGTTGTCGCGATTGTCGATTTCAAGCATTACATCCATCTTTGCCGATTTACGGTCGGATGACAGTGTGGATGTGATTACGTGATCGCGTACGGCAGCCCGAGGTACATTATACAGATATACGTCGCGATGAATACCGCTCATACGGAACATATCCTGACATTCCAGATAAGAACCGTCGCTCCAGCGCATTACCTGTACGGCAATGGTATTCTCACCCGGTTTGAGATATTTTGTAAGATCGAATTCCGCGTCATTATTAGCACCCTGAGTGTAGCCTACATATTTACCGTTGACCCATACGAATGCTGCCGAGTAGATGCCTCCGAAGTGGAGATAAGTACGGTTCTTATCCCAGTCGGCGGGTAATTCAAACGTACGGATATATGAACCTACCGGATTTATACCGTAATTTTTACCATCGTCATTGAAACCCTTGCGTGCATTGATAAACGGGGGTGTATTTGCATGAGGAAATTCAACGTTGGCATATATCGGATGGTCGTATCCCTGCATTTCCCAGTTGGACGGTACGGGAATATTATCCCATGATGAGGCGTCGAATCCGGGCTCAAAGAAATCGAGCGGACGCTGTGACGGCTCCGGAACGAGATTGAATTTCCAGGTTCCGTTGAGCGACAGATAACGGTCGTTGACCGGTTCGGTCCAGGGAGTAGCGTAGTAATCGCGGTCGGAGAGCATTTTCGATGCGGACGCATAAGGCATTTTAGTAGCTGAACCACGCTCTTTATTCTGCTCGAATATGGTTTCATTTTCCCAGAAGTTCGCGCGGCGAGCTTCGTTTTCGGCTTCAGTCGCAGCGAGGTCGCCGGCAACAATGAAAGTGAATTTCGCATTATCCTTTACGGCGGCTTCTGTACGCGGTATCAGCTTAAGCGCGCCACGTTCTGAAATCGCTGCCATATCAGGGCGGTTGGACGGAACAAGCATTTCATCGACTATAGTCCACAATTGGGCTTCGTCTGATCCGTTGTTCTCGCCGAGAGTGACACGGTCACCGTCAGTGCGTAAAGCCATATCGGAGAAAACATTTATAATACGCCAGCTGCCTGAAAGGCTGGTTATGGACCAAAGCTGTGCAGTGGCTTTAGGCTCATCACCGCCGATACCTACAGTAGTGGGTGACTTCTCTTCAACGACCCAGTTTGAGTGGCTCTTCTCAGCGATTTTGTAAACCTTCGACTTGTCGAATACCGTTTGAGCCATCAGTCCGGCTGTCGCCATCAGAAGGCATAACAGTGATGCCAGAAAGCGAAAAGTTGGTTTAGACATAATAGGTTAATTGGTTATTGATTTATATAGTTTCTTTTGCAAAAGTAATAAAAAACTTTGTATGTTTAATCTTCCTCACGAACAATTAGCAAAGTACGCTTGTTGTCAATAAACAACAAAAATAGAATATATTATGAAAAAAATTTATTATCTGTTTGCAGCAGTCGGTGCGGCAGGTCTTATGAGTTGCACACAAAAGACTTCTACCGAAGTTTCCGAAGCACAGGAAACTCCGGCTGCACCGGCTTATCCCGCCTATTATGAGGGAATTGTTCCCGGAGCGGACGTAGCCGAAATTAGCTACGGTGTAGCCATCGTTCCATTTGCCGACGGTGATACCGCAGTTTACACAATGTGTACGGAATATGTCGGTGCGCCCGCTCCCGGCAATGTAGTGGCTGACAAAGGAGCGGTTTCCATATCGAAGGGTACACCCACGGATGAATCCGCTACTGTTTACGCTCTGATTCCCGTAGGGGCGGAGAGTCCGGCGTACTATTTTATCGCCACTGATTCCACATTGGTTATGGTGGGAGAAAATCTTGAACCCGCCGCTTCGGGTCTGAATTACACTCTTACCCGCCGGATGTAGGAAATCTGCAACAGGTAACACTTAGAAAAACATATACACTTTTTTAATCCGCCATCCTGTACTACAGGGTGGCTTTTTGCGTTTTTATAGTTATCTTTGCAAATATTATTTTACCATTATGAAAAGAACATTGAAATTTATCCTTGTGGGATTATTATCTGTAGCTCCCACTATGTTTGCCAGTGCACAGTTTAATCTGAAGAAAGCAATGGGAAGTGCGGCAAAAGTAGCTCAGGCGCTTACTCTTACCGATGAACAGATGGCAGCTTATGTCAAAGAATCGGTTGACTGGATGGATAAGAACAATCCTGTCCTACCTGATGATGATCCGTATACTCAGCGCCTTAACCGACTTACACAAGGTATAACTCAAGCCGATGGCATACCTTTGAATTTCAAAGTCTACAATGTGACAGATATAAATGCCTTCGCGTGTCCTGACGGCAGTGTGCGCGTGTTTGCCGCCCTTATGGATATTATGACCGATGACGAGCTGATGGGAGTGATAGGGCATGAGATCGGTCATGTACTGAAACATCACTCGAAAAATCAGTTCAAGAATCAGCTTTTGACCGGTGCTGCAAAAGATGCTATCGCCGCGAGTGGCAGCCGTCTGGCTTCTTTGACCGATTCACAACTCGCTAATTTGGGTGAATCGCTAATTAATGCAAAATACTCTCAAAAACAGGAAAAGGAAGCTGACGACTGCGGTTACGATTTCCTCGTTGCCAACGGCCGTAACCCATGGGGTATAGTCATGTCGTTCGAGAAACTTCAGTCGATGGAAGGAGAAGCGGCACAACAGAGTTATATTTCCAAGATGTTCTCATCGCATCCCGACACCCAATCGCGTATTGCAGCCATGACCAAACGTTGCCAGCAGGACGGTTTCGAGCGCCCTCAGGAATAAAACATGCCAAAAAGGACATTTTTCAGTCCTTTTCGGTATGTAATTATTACCATCTGAGATGTAAATTTGCATCTTGATACGAGAGGCTTGAAAAATTAGTGAAACATACTGATTTATGAAATTTAAATTAAATCAATTTATTTCTTTTATTCTGGTGTCTGTCGCTTTACCCTGCGTAGCCGCTGTACCCGATACACTTAAACTACCGCTTGACCGATGTATTGCCATCGCACTTGATCAGAGTCCTACAATCAAGGTGGCTGATCTGGAAATTAAGCGCATGAATTATTCCCGGACCGAGACTCTGGGACAGTTGCTTCCGTCAGTGTCGTTCGGCGCCACATATAACCGTACACTTGCCAAACAGACCATGTATATGAATATGAGTGGTTTCGGCGGTGGTGCAGGTTCAGGTGACGAAGCTGATGAAACAGAAAAAGCACGTGCCGGTTCCTCGTCGCAGAACGGAATCAAGGTTGGTCTGGATAATTCCTACTCACTCGGTTTTTCGGGGCAGATGCCAATTATCGCACCTCAGCTCTGGAAAAGCCTTCAGATAAGCGACAGCCGTATTATCGAGAGTGTTGAGAAGGCCCGTGCTTCGCGTCTGTCTCTGGTCAATGAGGTCAAGACGGCATACTATACACTTCTGTTAGCTCATGATTCGCACCGTGTATTGGTTGAAAGCTACGATATGGCACGCTTCACAGCCGATCTGTATGCCCGTCAGTTCGAGGCAGGAACAGCCACACAGTACGATGTATTGCGTACATCGGTAGCCGTTCGTAATATAGAACCTCAGATTACACAGGCGGAGATAGCCATACGCCAGGCTCAGCTGCAATTAACCATACTTATGGGACTGGATGCCCGTGAGGCTACGGTAGAAGTGGATCATACCCTCGCATCATACGAAGATGACCTGTACGAACGCGCATTGCGACCGGTCGATAATATCTCGGCAAATACTTCATTACGGCAACTGGATATTCAAGGCAAACAGCTCACACAGAATCTTGAGTTACAGAAATTGTCGTTTGTCCCCACTCTTGCTTTGAGCGCCAACTACAACTGGACTTCCATGAATAACGGCACACCCTTCAAAGGGCTTACATGGAATCCATATTCTATGTTGGGAGTCACCCTGTCTGTGCCTTTGTTTGAAGGATTTCAGCGTCATTCCCGGCTTAAACAGGCGAAACTCCAGCTCACTGAGCTTTCGTTCCAGCGTCAGGATCTTGTACGCAATATCGAGAACCAGGTGACACTTGCCGTTGATAATATCAATCAGAACATAATGCAGGTAAATTCATGTGGCGAAAGTGTCCGCCAGGCAGAGACTGCACACTCGATAATGAAGCAGAGCTTCGAAATAGGTGCCGCTTCATATCTGGAACTGAGGGATGCCGAACTGGCACTTACCCAATCGCGCCTGACTTATTATCAGGCTATATATAATACTCTGGTCGCTGACAGTAACCTCGAATATCTGCTTGGTACAGCTCCTGAGGCGCAATGATATTTACATACAAAACTCAATAAGTGATGAAATCCGACAAACTGATATTATTTACATTTCTCGCGGCAATGATGTTCTCCGGTTCCTCATGTTCGGGAGGCGGAGATAAGGTAGAGACAGCCGTGGAAGCTAAAGAGACATTCCCGTTGGTGGAAGTACAGCATGTAAATGTCCGCGATGTGGATCAGACCTCTTCATATACTGCCACTGTCGAAGCCGATAAGACTAATAATATAAGTTCATCGACTCCTAACCGCATCAAGTCCATCCTTGTAGACGTCGGCAGCCATGTAAGTGCCGGTCAAAAGGTAGTTGTCCTTGACGATGTGAACATAGAGCAGCTCAGAGTACGCCTTGAAAATACACGCCGTCAGTACGAAAGAGCAAAAAAACTGTATGAAATAGGTGGCGGAACCCTTCAGGCTATGGAACAGCTGCAGACCGAGTACGAGGCGAGCAAACGCCAGTACGACAATATGGTGGAAAATACGGTTTTGGTATCACCTATTTCCGGAGTGGTTACAGCCCGTAATTATGATCCCGGTGACATGACTTCATCACTTCCGATTCTTACCGTCGAACAGATTAATCCGGTAAAAATTGTACTCAATGTATCAGAAAGCGATTTCTCGCACATTTCAAACGGTATGCCGGCTCAGGTAGTATTCGATAGTCACCCCGGCGAGGAATTTACCGGAAAGGTCACATTGATTCACCCGCGTATTGATGCGGCATCGCGTACATTTCCCATCGAAGTCACGCTTCAGAATCCTTCCGGACGTATTCTTCCGGGTATGTTCGCACGTGTAACGCTCAGTTTCGGACTCGCCGAGCATGTTGTGGTTCCCGACCGTGCAGTCGTCAAGCAGTCAGGCTCGGGTAACCGTTATGTGTATGTGTTGAATCCAGCCGATTCCACCGTAAGCTATAATAAAGTAGAGCTTGGTCGCCGTCTTGGCGATGCTTACGAGATTCTTTCGGGTGTTGAACCGGGAAGCACCGTTGTTGTGACGGGTCAGACACGTCTTGCCGACGGCGCACGTGTAAGTGTGGCAAAATAATCACTCCAAACAATCATCATACCAACCGATTAATATATAGTCAATGAGTCTGTATGCCAGCGCTGTCAAGCGCCCGATCATGACCATCCTCTGCTTTGTGGCAGTGGTGATTCTGGGTCTGTTCTCTCTAACACGACTGCCCATCGACCTATATCCCGACATTGATACAAACACCATTATGGTGATGACTTCCTATCAGGGAGCGAGTGCACAGGATATAGAGCAGAATGTGACGCGTCCGCTTGAGAACAGTCTCAATGCAGTGAACGACCTTAAGCATATTACTTCCAAATCGCGTGAAAACATTTCGCTTATAACTCTTGAATTTGAGTATGGTAACGATATCGACGTTCTGACCAATGACGTGCGCGACAAACTTGATATGGTCAAGAGTGCTTTGCCCGACAACGCCGAAACGCCGATCATCTTCAAGTTCAGTACCGATATGATTCCTATCGTGATGCTTTCGGTACAGGCGGATGAAAGTATGCCGGGTCTTTACAAGATTCTCGATGATGCTATCGTAAATCCCCTTGCCCGTATCAATGGTGTGGGATCCGTATCGATTTCCGGCGCACCGAAGCGTGAGATCCACGTGTATGTCGATCCGGCGCGTCTTGAAGCCTATGGGCTTACTATCGAGGGTATTTCGCAGATAATAGCGGCTGAGAACCGTAATATTCCGGGTGGATCTTTCGATATAGGTTCCGATACCTATTCGCTGCGTGTTCAGGGCGAATTTACGTCCAGTGACCAGCTGAAGGATATTGTAGTGGGTGCGACTGGTGGAAAGGTTGTATATCTCAAGGATATAGCGCGTGTCGAGGATTCACTGGAAGAGCGCGCACAGCAGACATATAACGACGGACGTCAGGGTGCCATGATCGTTATACAGAAGCAATCGGGCGCCAACTCTGTGGAAATCTCCAATAAGGTACTCGCACAGCTTCCGCAACTTCAGAAACGTCTGCCAAGCGATGTCAAGCTCGATATTATAGTCGATACTTCCGACAATATCCGCAATACCATCGCTTCGTTGGTCGAGACAGTGCTTTATGCCCTTCTGTTCGTTATTATAGTGGTATTCCTTTTCCTCGGACGCTGGCGTGCCACATTAATTATCACGATAACCATACCTATCTCGCTGATTGCCTCCTTCATCTATCTGGCACTTACCGGAAACTCCATCAATATCGTGTCGCTTTCCGCGCTTTCGATTTCTATCGGTATGGTAGTGGACGATGCTATCGTAGTACTTGAGAATGTAACCAGTCATATTGAGCGAGGCAGTGCGCCGAAACAGGCTGCGGTACATGGAACCAATGAGGTGGCGATATCGGTAATCGCTTCTACGCTTACACTTATAGCGGTATTCTTCCCGCTGACTATGGTTACCGGCATGACCGGCGTGCTGTTCCGTCAGCTTGGATGGATGGTGACTATCATGATGATCATCTCCACTGTATGCGCATTGTCGCTTACACCGATGCTTTGCAGCCAGTTACTTCGTAAGGTTAACAACCATGGTCGCCTTTACAATATGCTGTTCACCCCTATCAATAAAGGTCTGGATGCGTTTGATCGCGGTTATGCAAGCCTGCTCAGTACGGTTGTCGCTCATAAAACGGTAACGATTGTCGTATGTCTCCTGATATTTATAGGTTCTCTCGGACTGCTACGGTTTGTCGGTACCGAGTTTTTCCCGACCGCCGATGACGGTCGCCTGGGAGTGAAACTTGAACTGCCTATCGGAACACGTATGGAAATCTCACGCGAGGTGGCTCAGCGTATCAGTAAGGAATGGCGCGAAAAGTATCCTGAAATCCAGGTGCTGAACTTTACCACCGGTCAGGCATCGAGCGACAATACCTTCGCATCACTGAGCGATAACGGAACCCATATAGTGTCGATGAATATACGTCTGTCGGATCCCGGCGACCGTGAACGCGGTATTACCGAGATAGCATCACTCATGCGTGAGGATCTGACTCATTATCCTGAACTTAAGAAATATCAGGTAAATGTAGGCGGTAACCGCGGTGGTTCGATGGGTGGTCAGGCAACAATCGACTTTGAGATTTTCGGATATGATTTTGCTGAAACTGACTCTGTGGCGCAGCGTCTGAGCGCAATACTTGAAAAGATACCCGGAGCTGCGGACGTCACTATTTCCCGCTCCGATTATCAGCCGGAATATCAGGTGGACTTCGACCGTGAGAAACTGGCTTTATACGGTCTTAATTCACAGACTGCCGCAACATATCTCCGCAATCGTATTAACGGTGCCATATCGTCGCAATTCCGTGAGGACGGTGAGGAGTATGATATAAAGGTAATGTATGCTCCCGAATTCCGTACTTCTCTTTCCGACATAGAGAATATACTCATATACAATGCCGCCGGGAACGCAGTGCGTGTGAAGGATATAGGCACAGTGGTAGAGCGTTTCACTCCTCCTACTATCGAGCGTAAGGACCGTGAGCGTATCATTACTGTTTCCACTGTAGTGTCGGATCGCCCGATGAGTGAGATAGTGGCGGATGCAACCGCCGAAATCGACAATATGGAGATACCGGTCGGTATCAATATCGAGCTTGCCGGCAGTTATGAGGATCAGCAGGATTCGTTCCGCGACCTGCTTATGCTTGCAGTTCTCATTATTGTGCTGGTTTATATTGTGATGGCTGCACAGTTTGAAAGTTATACATATCCTGCCATCATCATGACTTCGCTGCTCTTTGCATTCTCGGGTGTTTTCATCATTCTATATCTGACAGGACATACGCTGAATGTAATGTCGATGATCGGTGCTATCATGCTTATCGGTATTGTTGTGAAAAACGGTATTGTCCTCATTGATTATATATCGCTTAACCGCGAACGTGGACTTTCGATCCGCCAGGCAGTGGTACTGGGTGGCAAATCACGTCTGCGCCCTGTGGTAATGACTACGCTTACCACGATTCTCGGTATGGTGCCTATGGCATGCGGTACGGGTCAGGGTGCTGAAATGTGGCGTCCTATGGGTACGGCTGTGATCGGCGGTCTTACTCTGTCGACAATACTGACCCTGCTTTTCGTTCCGGCTCTTTACTGTATCTTCGCCTACGTGGGTGTTCGCCGCCAGCGTCGTGCTCATCACCGTAAATTTAAATCCTAAAGTAATTAGATGAAAGCTATATTCATAACATTCGATCAGGCTCATGCCGATCATATTCTTGAAGTACTTGAAAAGAATAATTGCAGAGGCTTCACACGGTGGGAGGATGTTACCGGTCGCGGATCGGTTTCCGGGGATCCTCATCTTGGTTCACATGCATGGCCGTCTACCAATTCAGCGATAATCGCTATGGCTCAGGATGAGAAAGTGGAAGGTGTGCTTTCACGTCTGCGCGAGCTTGATGCTGACTCTCCATTACTGGGCTTACGTGCTTTTGTCTGGAACATAGAACAAAGCATCTGATACCTGATGGTAACGCTATTGCCGGTGGTGACATTTCAATCAGTGTCATCACCGGTTTTCATATGTTTATTGCACGGTGTCAGTGAGACGAAATCCGGATGCCCCCACGCGAATCACACAACCGCTTGAAATAAGTGTACGCAGCCCTTCTACTATCTCGTCACGGCGCATGTCAGGTAGTTTTTCTGAAATGTGGTCGAGTCCGGCGTCTCCGCCGCATGATTCAATCACTCTTCTGACAGTTTCCGCGGCAGTGGCTTTGGGAAGAGACTTGCGGGGATGCGACTCTCTGCAAATGTCACAAGTCCCGCAGGAAACAGGATTCTTTTCACCGAAATAGGCAAGCATTCCGGCAACCCGACACTGATCCTGGCGGTATGCAAAATCCTTCATGGCATCAATGCGCCGCTTCATCCTGTCTCTCTGATCCTCGTATACGCTCTTGTCAAGAACGATATGTTTTGGTAACTCACGTGAAGTGGAATAAAAAATATAGGGTGTTACCTTTCGCGGTATATAATGCAACACGTGTTCGCGCTGAAGGGCAAGCAGCGACTGATATACATCCTCTTCCTTCATCAGGAGGCGTGACGCAATAAGCCGTTCGTCAACCGGTACATAATCGGCAAATAATCCGGTGTAGTTACGGAGCAGCATCTGAAGGACTTCGTCAGTCTCAGGTGTTACCTGCAACCCGTACAATTCATGTTTCCCTGCAGTTATCATAACCCGTGAAGCTGTGGCTACCTCATCAATGAATTCGATATATCCGGCGCGCGTCAGCAGCATGAGAGCGCTACGGGTAACCGGTGCTCTTAAGCCGAACCGCTCGCAAAATATATTGAAATTAAAGTCGTATAAATGATTGTAGCCATCCCCTACCGCAACATTCAGGAAATTGCCTGTCATCTCGTATACATGGCGTATATAGTCACGATCGGGGAACGCATCGTTAAGGCGCCGTGTGAGCGTGGCTTTATCCGATCTTGAAACAATGAGTATGGCAAATGACGGCAAACCGTCGCGCCCTGCCCTGCCCGCTTCCTGATAGTACTCTTCGAGAGAGGACGGAAGATCGTGATGTATCACATATCTTACATCAGGTTTATCAATACCCATGCCGAAGGCATTAGTAGCCACCATTACGCGGCACTCGCCTGATTTCCATCGGTTCTGCCGTTCGTTTTTCTCCTCTGCCGACAAGCCTGCATGATAGTAGTCGACCGAAATACCGGAAGAGGCAAGGAACTCTGAAAGTTCGCGTGCGCGCCGGCGCGACCGGACATACACTATTGCAGTACCGGTAGTGTTACGCAGTATGGACAGAACCTTACCCTCTTTATATTCTTCATATCTCACGATATAACTTAAGTTTGAACGTGAGAAACTGAGCGCGAAAACACGCGGTGCATCGAATTCAAGGCGCTTCATTATATCGTCAGTAACCTCAGGGGTTGCTGATGCTGTCAGCGCGAGAACCGGTATCCGATGCCCTAAAATGCGGCGCAAATCGCCCAAACGGAGATAGGAGGGCCGGAAGTCGTAACCCCACTGCGAGATACAATGAGCTTCGTCAACTACGATAAGGCTGATATGCATGTAGCGCAGACGGCTTATGAATGTCTCGGACTGCAGTTTTTCGGGAGAAACATATAATATTTTGGCATGTCCCGCCTCACATCGGTCGAGTGCCAGTCGATGCTCACGCCGAGACATTCCGGCATGCAGGAACGCTGCCGTAATCCCGCGATCACGCAGATTATCCACCTGATCCTTCATCAGGGATATGAGAGGGGTAACGACTAATGTGAGTCCCGGCAACATCATCGCCGGGACCTGAAAAGTGATAGACTTGCCGCCTCCTGTGGGAAGTAGTCCTAAAGTATCGTGTCCTGCCAATACAGATCCGATGATCTCTGCCTGCATCGGTCGGAACGCGCTATAGCCCCAGTAGCGGTTTAAAACCTCTACCGGAGTCATGTCGCATGTCATTCGTTAATATAAATCTCCTTGATCTGAAGCTGCACGGCGAATCCGCCTGAGCGCTTGTGCTCATCAAGCGTGAAACAAATATCGAAAGGCTTTCCGGAATGAATATAGTCGAAGTACTGTGACATATTGAAGGCTATGGCATTATGTACTTTCCCGGATGTTTCGTCAACAAGATCAAGCTTAATATGCTCGTGGTTACGTCCTACAAGACGACTGGTACCGAAATCAGTTACACCTTTGGCGCAGAATACCGGTTTGTTGTTGCCGGGACCGAACGGGTTGAACCTTCGCAGGAGCGACATGAATTCCGGTGTGATTTCGGCAAACGTTATGCAGGCATCTATTTCAAGTTGCGGACGTAGTTGCGAAGGCAGAATATTCGCTGCAACATATTCCTCAAAACGGCGGGTGAATTCCGGTATATTCTCTTCTTTAAGAGAAAGTCCTACGGCATAAGTATGACCTCCGAAATTTTCAAGCAGATCACGCGCCGAATCCACTGCCTTGTAGATGTCGAATCCCTGAACTGACCGCGATGACCCGGTTGCCATTCCATTGGAGAGTGTCAGAACGACAGATGGCTTGTAATACAGCTCGGTCAGACGTGATGCGACTATTCCTATAATGCCTTTGTGCCAGTCCTTATTGTAGATAACGATTGATTTCTTATCAGCATCTATTTCACCGCGGTTATCCAGAATAGCATTCGCTTCATCAGTGATACGTTTGTCAAGTTCTTTACGATCCTGATTGTACTGATCGATTGCCTTGGCGCGGGCATAAGCGTCGCTGATATCGCGTGATACAAGCAGTTCGACAGCCTCACGTCCACTCTGCATTCTACCGGATGCATTAATGCGCGGACCTATTTTGAAAATTACATCGCTGATGGTTATTTCCCTTGAGCCGAGGGCACAGATACGGGATATGGCACGCAAGCCGAGACTTGGATTGGCGTTAAGACGTTTCAACCCGTAATATGCCATGATGCGGTTTTCATCGACCATCGGGACAATGTCGGCGGCAATGCTCACGGCGACAAGATCAAGCAATCCTTCAAGTTCACTTGCGGGAAGACCGTTGCTTATGGCGAATGCCTGCATGAGCTTGAATCCGACACCGCATCCCGACAGATGCTGACATGGATAGGTCGATCCCTCCAGTTTGGGATTAAGAATAGCCACGGCATCTGGCAGTTCTTCGTCCGGCACATGGTGGTCACAGATGATGAAGTCAATGCCAAGGCTCTTGGCATAGGCTATTTCCTCGATGGCTTTGATGCCACAGTCGAGGATGATGATGAGTTTCACTCCCTGTTCGACAGCATAGTCAATACTACGTTTGGAAATGCCGTAGCCTTCGTCATAGCGTGTCGGTATATAGTACTCGATATTTGAGTAGTAGTTCAGAAGATATTTATAGACCAAAGCTACCGCAGTAGTGCCGTCAACGTCGTAATCGCCATATACCATTATACGTTCCTTGGCACCCATGGCACGGTTAAGCCGTGCCACCGCGACATCCATCTGCGGCATCAGGAACGGGTCATGAAGATCCGACAAGGAAGGCTTGAGAAATTCCTCAGCATCCTCCACCGACTTCACACCGCGTTGCACCAACAGACGGGCGATAGCTGTGCATCCGTCATATTTCTTTGCCAGCTCTGTCTCTAATCGTTGTTCTTCGGAAGTAAGGGGTGAATAATACCATTTACTTGTCATTTATGTTGTTTTTATTTTTTCTGTCTCAAGGCGTGACAAGCCAATGGAATAATCATTGCTTCAGGCAATTGTGACCGACACCGGACAGTCGGTTTCAGAGGAAGATAAGAGAGTGTAGTACCGCCGGTACTACGGATATGCAGATGTCCGGCATGAGTTGGAACCGAAAGAGTCACGCGTATGTCCGCGGAAGCCGCGGACAATGACTTTTTATAGTCATATGCAAAATTACCTAATTTCCCCCGCAGATACAAATAAAAAGGACGGAAAAACCATTTCCGTCCACGTTATTCAAATATTTTAGCATATCGGTTAATTTCATTTCACCATGTGAACATCCATCTGAGGATAGGGGAAATGCAGGTCATGCTGCGGGAGTTCTTTATAGATCCGCTCGATTACTGAATTATATACAGGCCAATAATCAGCTGATTTAACCCACGCACGCACCGTAAAATTAATGCTGCTGTCCGCTAACTGCGACAAGGCTACGGTAGGAGCTCCGTTGATAGGAGCATGGAGTGGCATCTTGCTCTTTTTGTTTTTCTCGGCGGCTTCCTTCTCGTCAGTTGTTTCCTCCAGTCCGTTGCCATATATCATTCCTTTGACAATCCGGTCGTCACTTGTCAACAGATCCATGAGCACCTTCTTGGCGGTATCGACATCATCACCGTATGCAAGGCTTACAGTCCACTCGACGCGGCGGTAAGCTTCTCGCGACCAGTTATTGACACTTCCGGTAGAGAGACCGCCATTCGGTATGATAATAGACTTGTTGTCGGCGGTACAGATAATGGTTGAAAATATCTGTATCTCACGTACAGTACCGGCATATCCCTGAGCCTCGATATAGTCACCTACCTTATAAGGCTTGAGGAGCAGAATCAGAACTCCACCGGCAAAATTCTGGAGAGTACCGCTCAATGCCATACCGATGGCAACACCGGCAGATGCAAATAGCGCTATGAATGAACTGGTATTGATGCCCAGAATACCGATTACTGTCACTATCAGGATGAAATAAAGCAGTATATTGACAAGTGACAGGATAAATGTGATCAGTGACTGTTCAACACTGCGGCGTGTCAACATTCCATAGACAAATCCATAGAGTTTGCGGATTATGTAGCGACCTATATAGAATACCGCTATCGCTATGGCAAGGGAAATGAAGAAATTACCGATGTCGCGGGCAAGTTTGCTAATAATGTCGTCGAGCGACATGTTTTTCAGCATCGACAGATCCGACAGTGAAGTGCCGGATGCAGCTGTCGCAGTAGAATCAGTTTGAATCATAGGTGTTTATTGAAAAATGTTGGGGTTTTTTGTTACGACATCATTATACCACTGATAGTTTGCATAACCCTTGCGGATATCAAGCGGGTCAGTGACAATATAGCATCCGAGACCGGTGAATGCGCTCATATCTATGCCATAACACTTTGGAGTAGCTGCATAATATGAAATCACCCGGCTGTAAGCATTATCCCATTCAGTCTTAAGACTGGCGGGGGCCTCAAGAGCCATAATGTAATCACGCATATCGAATATTGTGCCTGATAGGGAGTTACGGGTGTAGTCAATTCCCCGATAGATTGACTCTAAAGGCGCGGATGCTGCGAAAAGATCGGCGGTGGCAGTGGCAAAATCCTCCATTGCCGAAGTCTCATAAACGGCAATGCAACACGACTGGTCGGATACGCCGGGAGTCTCGTTGTAATACTGATAAGTATTTGCCGCGGCGGTACTCATTGATGGAGTCTCGCGGAAAAATTCCGGAATATTCAGATGGTACGGCATCCCTTCAAGCGGAAGTTCGGTAGTTGAAGCCACTATCTGTGAAGCTGCATTTCGCAATTCGTAGATTATCTCGACGGTACCCATGTGGCAGCAGTCGAAATATATCCAGTCATGATGAAATGATTCAAGGGCGCGCGCAAGCGATGTAATCTTCATACGGCGCGACTTATCGCTTCCGAACGACAGGGTGGATATACCGGAACGGGCAGATGACTCCTCGATCCATCCGGTACCATGGCTCCAGAAAATGATTCCGTAACTGTCATTAGGCGCGAAACTACGTGTATCGCCCAACACACGGTGAAGACGTTCCGAATCGACTGAGCACAGATCGTCATCGTCGTAGACCTTAAGTACTTCTTCGGTACCGTCAGGAAGCAGTCTTACCAGGCGGTCGTAAGTCTCTCCATAAGAATTACGGTAAACCAACAGGTCGCCGCCGTTTTCTGTGGCTCCCTGGGTCATTGCCTGAGTCATTTCCCGTAAGTCGGCTTTTTCCCAGCCGTATTGACCGAGATCGTTGTTAGCCACCATATACACCAGAACAGTGCGGCTGACCGCGGGCTTTACGGGACCGTCAGGTTCATCCTCACAGGAAGAAAGTCCTACAAGTAGGGTTATCATAAAAGCTGCGCATGGCAGCCATCTGTTCAATAAAAGGAGAAATTTTTTCATTTTGCAAAGTTAGTTAATTTTTTTGTGGTAAAAGTCTATTTAGCAATTGTTAAGCTATTCAACTATGCCATTCTTAACTATTTAAAGCAAAAAAATACAGAAAATAAGAGTATTTATCCATTGTTTTCAGTAACTTTGCGGAAATGAACTAACTAAATACCTGATTGTATCATGAGCAAACCTTATGTAATCGGCATCGATATGGGAGGCACCAACACGGTGTTCGGCATAGTCGATGCACGCGGAACGGTAATCGCAAGTAACTCCATCAAGACCCGCAAACACAACAATATTAACGATTATATCGACGAGCTTTATACCGAGACAATGCGTCTTCTCGAAGCTAACGATGCGGTAGATAAGATTCACGGTATCGGCGTAGGTGCGCCTAACGCAAACTATTTTACCGGTATGATTGAGGACGGTGTCAATCTCCCCTGGCCGACCCCGATTCCATTTGCAAAAATGTTATCTGATAAATTCGGCATTCCCGTTGCCATCACCAATGACGCCAATGCAGCCGCAATCGGTGAAATGACTTATGGCGCCGCACGTGGTATCCGTGACTTTATCATGATTACTCTCGGCACAGGCGTGGGTTCCGGTATTGTCGTAAACGGTCAGCTTGTTTACGGACATGATGGTTTTGCCGGAGAGCTCGGTCACATGATTATCAAACGTAATAACGGACGTCTCTGCGGTTGCGGTCGTTCAGGTTGTCTTGAGACCTATTGTTCGGCGACCGGTGTAGCACGTACAGCCCGTGAATTCCTTGAAATACGCAACGAGCCGTCGCTTCTGCGCGAAATTCCGATTGAAAATATAACTTCCAAAGATGTTTATGATGCAGCCGTTGCCGGCGATCCTCTGGCAAAGGATGTATTTGAGTATACCGGTCAGATCCTTGGCGAAGCGCTTGCTGATTTCACCGTATTTACTTCTCCCGAAGCGTTTGTAATCTTCGGCGGTCTTGCTAAAGCCGGTGAGTTGCTCTTCCGTCCGGTTCGCACCAATATGGAGAAGAACATGCTCAGTATCTATAAGAACAAAGTGAAAGTCCTTGCATCTGAACTCAAGGAAGCCGATGCTGCCGTACTCGGTGCAAGTGCTCTTGGCTGGGAGGCAAAGCCTATAGCAACTCCGGCTACTCCTGCCGCAGTTCCCGTTGTGCCTCAGGCATAATACATGATCATATTATTATCCCCCGTATCAGGTTCCATACCCGATGCGGGGGATTATTATGGTCATATCAGAAATATTCAGTCAGGCAGAATACGGTTCAAAGTGTCTTCGATATCCTTCCATTCATATCCCGCGGCCGCAATTGTGCCATCCGAATCAATCAGGAAAAGAGCGGAACTCGTTGCTCCGTGATTGTCGAAAATCCGGTACTTATCGTCAAGATCGAGCAGACAAACCCAAGGATAGTTGTCCTCGGCTACAGCCGCATTAAACTTATCGGCTGACTGGAATTCGCGTGCGATACTAAAAGCATTCAGACCACGGGACTGATACTTCTCGTAAATAGGAATCAGCTCTTTGGCTTCTTTACGGCATGGGAGACACCATGTAGCCCAACATATGACGAGGGTCGGTTTACCGGCATAGAGGTCGGATGCCTTCACTTCAGTTCCGTCACCATGAAAGGCTGTGAAGTCATTATATTTAAGCCCCACTATCTGTAATCCGCTTTTTTCTGCTGCGGCAATCTCGGCATGTGATTTATGCTCCGGATAGAGAGACTCGTAATACTGATGATAAGTATCAAGAAGGGGCTTAATCTGAGTGTCCGTAAACCGGAACGAAGAGAGCCGGGATGTGAGATCAAGCAGAAAAGCAAGCATGGGATTCTGCTTGTAATAATCCAGCCGCCATTTCACATACTCGGCAGATATAGTTTTCTGCTGCTCGTCGGTGAGATTGTCCGGATCCATTCCCGACAAGCACTGCTTCCGCCACTCCTCTTCGAGGCGCTTCATCTGCTTATATCTGATGAATTCAGACCCGTCGGAATCAGCGGTGAGCATGTCGCCGTCGAAATATATGTTTACAGTAGCACCGTCCTCAACAAAGAAATCAACCGTGCGTGAGGTATGCCCTTTTTCAATTATTTCGCCGAAATCCAACACCGATTGCATCTCGATCTCATCAGTTTCTACCTCACACTCGTACACCCCGTTTTCGAGGGTAGTACGCAGTGTGGAATTTTTTGGATCGACACCTTTTTTCTCTATTACAAGTTCATAAGGTCTTACACCTTCCGGCGCCGTAATTATAATCTTGCATTTCTCTTTCGCGGCAAGAGAGATAACCGGTAGAAGGAGAAGAAAAGAAACTATGTTTCGTAACATGACAATCTGCAATAAAATCGGTTTCGTTGCAAAGGTACGAATAAATCGTTTTTAAGCGGGTTTTCTGACGAGGAATTGTCGGCTCCGGTACCATTGCAAAGCATATGCGGTTACGAAATATATAGCAGCGAGGAGCCACATCATCCGATACGGATGCGCCTGTTCGGCAAGTGTACTGCCATTACTGTTAAGCCGGATAAATCCTTCCACACCCCAGACTGCGGGGACAGCATCGCCTATCAGCTTCCAGAAACCGTTCATAGCAAACCGCGGCCAGGTAAGTCCGGAGAGAAACAGAAACAACACCGAGGTAAAAACAATTACGGGCATTGATGCCTCACGTCCGGTGACGAATACCGACAAAGTCATGCCGAACATTGCAGACGCGATAAGCATCGGCAGGATAAACAGCAGGTAATCCCATACTTCACCGATATGCGGTAGCGAGAACATCATCGGTACAATGTGCAGCGCATATAAGGCAAGAGGCAAATACAGTAAAACATAGCAGAGCGTTTTCCCGATCACGGTCGCTCCGGGCGACGCCTGAACGGCAAGCGGATCAATACCGCCGTTACGGCGACGGCGCTCTGATGAACCGCCGGCAAGCATCACCACTCCCAGAACCATACTTTGCTGCAGAATCAGTACAAGAATACCGGGAATGATAAAAGACGCGAATCCGGACGTGGGGTCGCCGAGCATGATCGCCTGCTGATTGGCAGGAGTACCTCCGACCATGTTGATTGCAGTTTCACCGATAAGACCTGCGTCAGCAACTTTTTCGGCTCTTATTTCAGCTCCCGTAGCTATCTGCAGATCGGTGGTCGCCGATAAAAGCGAACGATAACGCAACAACAGACTCATGTCGTAATACATGGGTATGACAGCCTGTTCACCTGTTCCGAGGCAACGGCTGAAATCAGACGGGATTTCCATTATGGCATAAACACGGTGTTCAGCCATCCATCTTCGTGCCTCACCGAGGTCTGAGGCATATCCCGCTATTTTGATAGCCTGAGTGGCATCGGCTTTGCGCGTAAAGTCACGGCTTTCAACCGTACGGCTGTTATCGACTACCGCTACGGGAAGCTCTGTTACAATCTCAGGATTATAAATGAGGGTATATACTATAGGATAAAGAGTGGGCAGACCGAAGAAAAAAATCATGACACCCACATCACTGAACACGAGGTAGAATTCACGGCGCCATACCCTATATAAATTTCTGAACCATTGAAATATACTGTTCATGATTATTCTGCTTTTGGAATTAGGGAATATACACCTGTCTCAGACAATGCTTGCGTAGACGCGGCAGACCGATCAGCGATACTGCCGGGAATATCAGGAGCGCTATATAATAGGCACGCGAGTAGAAAATAGGAATACCGTTCAGTGCCTGATCGACATATATGAGGAAATAATATCGTAACGGTATGATATAGCTGAAGATACCGACAGAGCCATACATACTCTGGACGGGGAAGGAGAATCCTACAATGGAAAATGCAAGAATCCCGATCAGTGAATTGATACTCAGTGACAGACGCATATTGGGAATAGCCTCAGTTATGATAACGGAGAAAGCCTGGCATGCTATTACCATAAGTATCATCGCCAAAATCATGTGCATGGGGTGATTGTTGAGCGGGAAGTGACATAATTTGTAGAGGATAGCCTGTAATGCAATGCCTACTGCACTCCATATAAACGTCTGAGGCAGCAGTTTCCCGGCAATCGCTACAGGCATCGAGCCTCCGGCAGTCGCGAGCCACTGACGTGCCGTTCCGTTTTTCACTTCATCACAAATCGAATATGCTGTCATGAGCATTACCATCAGCGCAAGCACTCCGGGAATAAACGAATTACTCAGATAAATTGAGTAATTGGTCCAGGGGTTGCCAAGCGGGTGATCCTGAAAAGCTATAGGCTGAAGAAGTTCGGCAGAGGTAGCTTCCGATATTCCCAATGCCGACAGTTCCGTTACCGCTACACCTGCCGATGTGGTTACTGCCACGGTTTTAAAACCCTTGAACGACAAGGTTCCGGGAACGAAATATGTCATGTTGGAATAGAAGGTCAGAGTGGGCGTGCGTCCGCTCAAAGCCTTTTGCTGGAAATTCTCCGGAATGAGGAAAAATCCGAATATTTCACCGCTACGCACTCTGGCAAGTGCCGAATGGTAGTCTTCCGGTTTCTCGTCAATCGCCAGCAGCTCCGAAGCATTGAGATTGCGCGTGATCGTCCGCGAAAGAGACGACTGATCGAGATCGACCACTGCTACCGGAGTCCGTAAAGGGAGTCCTTCACTCATCAGATTCAGAAAGAAGAACGCCATTGCGAGCGGTACCAGAAACATGGCTATATACAGTTTCCGGCTGACCAGCCCCGACCAGCCCCGGCGTATCGATAATATGAGAGGGTGAAGATTCACTTTGAAGAATTCTGTGGTTCGTAGATTACAGTCATTCCGGGACGCAGATCCTGGATAGCTTGGGCGGGACGAGCCTTAACCTGGAATGTACGGCTGTCCCAGTCGCCTGTAGCCTTAGTGGCTCGCCAGGTAGCATAACTGCCCATATCCCTTACGTAGTACACTTTGACGTCAACCTCACGCTTGTCGAGTGCAGGAATCATAACTTTGATAGTTTTACCTACCGGCATATCGGCGAGGAGTTCTTCACGCACATTGAATGTAACATACTCTTCGTCCAGGCGTACGAGACTCATAATAGGTGTCCCGAGGGCTACAAGCTCGGTTACTTCAGGATAAATCTGATCGATCTGTCCATCGCATGGCGCAACAAGATACTGATCTTCAAGAAGGCTTTCCACTTCCTGTACACCGCCCTGAGCAACGGTAACCATAGCGGCGGCAGAAGTCTTGTCTTCGGTCTGCGCACCTTGCTTTGCCAGGCTGAGCTGACTCTGAGCTGCTTTTTCAGCGGCTACGGCAGCATCATATGCAGCCTTGGCTTCATCGCGTTTCTGCTCGGAAACGACCCCTTCGCGGTACAGGTTTTCCATCCTCTGGTATGTCTTGGCGGCGATTGAACGTGCGGCGGCAGCCTGAGCCACCAGTTCGGATGCAGCTTGGATGATCTGAGAGCGGGTACCGGCATCGATCTTCCGGTCTTGAGCGCGGGCAACAGTTTCCATAGCCTCAGCCTGCATAAGTTTTGCTTCGGCAAGCGATGAATGAATATGAACCAGTGTGTCACCTTTTTTCACCATGTCACCTTCCTGAACGAATATCTCGGCTACACGTCCGGGTAGTTTTCCTGAAATTCTGACGGATGTGGCATCAGCCTGACCTTCGATTATTTCGGCGGGTTCTTTCAGGAAGCAGAACCCGATGATGGCAAGAGCCACCACAGCTACGATTACCATTACAAGTGAGATACCCAATGCACGGGATTCTTTCTTCTCAGCGGAGGCAGCGCTGTCGATGTTTTGATTTTGCGACATATAATGTAGTTTTTATTGTTTCTGTTGTTAAAGTTCTATTATTCTATCACCGGAAGTTCCTCGGTCAGCAGACCCAGTGACTTTGCCAGATATACGTCGCAGAGATGTACATCGATCATGGCATCAATACGTTCCGAACTCGCTTTCAGCCACGCTGTCTGCGCTTCCATGACATTGTCGGTGGTCATGACACCCTCTTTGAAGCCGAGCCGGGCCTGGCGTAGATTCTCGTCAGCTTTCGCCATATTGGTTTCAGTCATCTGATAGGTTTTGACAGCCTCGCGAGCCTTAAATACCGCTTGCTTGACCTGAAGGTCTATCAGATCGCGTGCATTTTCCACTTCCAGCCGGGCGATTGCAGTCTGTGTCTTTGAAGCCCGGTATTTATTATAGTTGCCTCCCCAGTGCCATATAGGTATGGAGATCATGGCACCTACAGAGAAAGCGCCGCTGAAACTTTTTGAGAACCCGTTGAACATATTTGGATTGCTGAACGAATATGCTCCGATAAGCGCTACATTGGGAAGCATTGACGATAATGCCAGACGCTGTTTCTGTTCCATTACTTTTACACCGGTCTCAAGCGCGAGCAGATCGGGTCGGCGGTCATATACCTCGTTCATGTCGTATGAACGTGCTACAGGAGTGGTCATTACCGCGTATTCGGCATCCTCATCCGCCAGAATCATCTGCGTATCTACGGGGAGTCCGCAAACCTGAGCAAGCGCCATACGCGAAAGTACCAGACCGTTGTCTACTTTCACCATGTCGACCTGTGCCTGATTAAGTTTCACTTCTACAGTAAGAAGATCGCTACGTGTACATACACCCTCACGCAACATAGCCTCAACATTCGCATGGAGAGAATCAAGGAGTGCGAGATATGAAACAGCAAGACGTTTCTTTGCTTTAAGTGATACGACCTGCCAGTAAGCGCCGTCCACGGCATAGATTACATTCTCAGCCTCGTTATCCCGGAGACGACGTGCAGCCTCTTCGGCGAATTTTGTTATCCGGTTCATCGCAACAATCTTACCTCCCATGTATACAGGCTGGGTAAGTGTGATCGCTCCGAAAAACACATTGTGAATATCAAATGTCATTGATTCTTTCGGTATCAGTGCAGTCTGAGTCGGTATCGGCTGTCCGTTCGCCACCACCGGCTCACCGGTCATAGGATTCTTAACCACATCATATGTATATGACTGTGTTTTCAGATCAAATGTACCTACCGGCAGATGCTGGTCGCTGTCGAAAATCGAGAGTTCTTTCTGATTGTATGTGTAGCCGCCGGCAAAGTCAATCGCAGGCAGATAGGCGGCAAATGCTTCACGCTTCTGATATTGGGCAAGTTTCACTTGCTCTGACTGAATGCGCATCTGCTTGTTGCTCCGCAATGCCATGGATCGGCATGAGTCAAGACTCACTGCTGTCTGGGCGGAAACTGTCGATGAAATACCTAAGGACGCGGTCAATATCATGACCATTGAAAATGTGATGTTACGTAGAACCGATGTGGTCATAGTTGAAACGATGTTTTGTTATAACTATATAACTTTTTACGAGCAATAAAGTTTGGTTATTGCGTCGATTGGTCAATATGTCCAATTATTCAACTTTTTGACCAATGATTCTGCATCAAAGATGCTTTTCTATGACTCTGCTTGGAGTCTCGGGATAAAAGTGTACATGGGTGAAGCTTCATATCGCGGGAGCGCTGAAAGCTGAATCGCGCATCTTTCAGATTCCAGACTGCATGAACCGTCACCCAAAGGTCCGGATCCTGCATCTTCAAGCGCGCGACGGACGGTAGCAAGTGCCACTTCCGGAGTGTTGTTGTCGTGACTCAGGTGGCAAAGACAGATACTACGGAGTTTTTCTGATATCAGTGATGCAAGAAAACGTCCTGTCTCGGCATTGTCAAGATGTCCTCGTTCAGCGGCAATCCGAGCCTGAAGGTATAGGGGATATCGTCCGTTACGCAGCATTTCCGCGTCATAGTTTGCCTCAATGACTATGTGTTCCGCCTGACGCATGTAGAAATCGACACGGTCTGATATATATCCAAGATCCGTGGCTATGGCGAATGTAGACCCGCCGCCACATACAAAATACCCGCAGTTATCGGTTCCATCGTGACTTACATCGAATGCCGTAAGCTCCAGATCACCTATTTTAAACGGAAATTCCTTGTATATCGGGGAATGATAGTCCTTGATTCTACGGGATATGTTGTGTCTCCGAAGCAATCCGGAGAGTGTTTTCGGAGTACAGTACAGCCGCATATGGCGGTGATTGCGCAGCAACTGATATGCGGAACATACGTGATCGCTATGGTCATGAGTCAGACAGATTCCTGAGATGGAATCCATCGTAATGGCATTAGCGAGCAGTGTACGTTCGACATGTCTCGGATCAACACCCGCATCAATCAGAACTCCTGAATCACCGTCGCCGATGTATGAACAGTTTCCTGAGGATCCGCTGCCGAAACTTATGAACCGTAAGTACCGTTTGCGGTTGACAGTTTCAACCGGATCGGCAACTTTCATATTCCGGATTGTTGACCGTATGTTCTCCCCTCCCGACAGCTTTACCTTGACTACATGAGCCGCTATTGTCGGATGAATCGGGAATCCGTCAGCTATAGGGTCGTCGAACAGACTGGGGTGCTCGGCAAACTTATCGGTTATAGATTTCTTTTTTGCCATGGATCAGCAGAAAAGTAGAAATATGGCAGGACGTTTGGCGTAATTGTAGGTGGATTTTGCCCAGTCCGAAACTGATTTCACATCTATTGTCTCGTCTTTACCGGTGAGGTCACATGCCACGCATAGACGTAATGATGGGGAGACTTCACGGCAAATGGTCTCTATAAGGCGATTGTTGCGATACGGAGTTTCTATGAATATCTGTGTCTGAGATTCACGACGGATTCTGCGTTCCATTTCATGGAGACGTGCTGCACGCTTGTTATCCTCCACCGGGAGATAGCCGGCAAAAGCAAATGTCTGTCCGTTGAATCCCGAAGCCATGAGAGAAAGCAGTATACTGGATGGTCCGACCATAGGCACAACGGTAAAACCGCGCCGGCGGGCTGCATCTACAGCATCCGCTCCCGGATCGGCGACGCCCGGACAACCGGCTTCGGATATGACCCCCATATCGAACCCCTTTTCGAGCGGTTCAAGCATAGTCTCCACATCACCGGGACGACTATGTTCGTTCAATTCGCTTAAAGTCAAGGAATCTATATCTATAGTCCGATCGCAACGCTTCAGGAAACGACGCGCTGACCGTATATCCTCTACGATGAAATGTCGCAGACGGCGGATAACTTCTATATTAGTTTTAGGGAGCACATCCTCCGGCGCATTATCGCTCAAAGGCACAGGCAACATATATAGGCGAGGCTTACGTTCATCCCCGATTGTGTCATGATTCTCACGATTCATATTGCAAAGTTACTAAATTTTCAGCATTCCGTCTGCACCGAACATTCAATAATATACGTTACGGTACGCTGATTTTTATTAAATTTGCGGTATGAAATTATTAGAAATACGGCTGTCGGTGGTATGTGTCATGATAGCGGCAGCTTTCATATGCACTACAGCTCAGATTCGTCCCGGAGCCGGGCGGCCCGACCGTTACCTTCCCCTGCTGAAGGATAAACGGGTGGGTTTACTGACCAATGCAACCGGTGAGGTAGACGGACGTCACACTATCGATTTACTTCGTGACAATGGCGTGGATATTACAGTGATATTTACGCCCGAACACGGCTTGCGCGGAACCGCCGATGCGGGAGAGAGCGTCAGCTCGGGGCGCGATTCAGCTACCGGATTGCCTATAGTGTCGCTGTATGGCAAAGGTCATGCCGAACGTGCGCTTGCGGCTATGAGCGATATAGATGTAGTGGTGACAGATCTGCAGGATGTCGGAACACGGTTCTATACATATTATATCACGATGATGGAGCTGATGAATGCCGCTGCTAAATCAGGTAAAGGCTTTGTGGTTCTCGATCGACCGAATCCCAACGGTATGTATGTGGATGGACCGATACTTGAACGAAGTCTCTATTCGGGAGTAGGCAAGCTTCCCATACCTATAGTGCACGGTATGACCCTCGGAGAACTGGCTCTTATGATCAATGGTGAAGGATGGCTCGATAATGACCGACATCTTGATGTAAAAGTAGTTCCCTGCGAGGGATACACACGTATGATGCGTTATAGTCCGCCTGTAGCACCTTCACCTAATCTGAGAAATCAACACGCCATACTTCTTTACCCGTCGCTCTGTTTCTTCGAAGGAACACCGCTGAGTGTGGGACGCGGTACCGACTTCCCGTTTGAATTGTACGGTCATCCTCTTCTCAGCGATATGCCCTATGAATTCACTCCCCGTAGCACGGCGGGGGCAAAAAATCCGCCGCTGAAAAATCAGGTGTGTCATGGCAGACTCCTCAATACGGTGCCTGCCGACAGCATCATAGCTTCGGGAGTAGATCTCAGCTATATAATTGAAGCACGAGACAATTATTTAGCCGCCACAGCTGGAAAACCCGATGCCAAGCCATTTTTCACGTCCTTCTTCGACCTCCTTGCCGGGTCGCGTTCGGTTCGTTCGATGATCGAAGACGGTATGTCCGCTGAAGAAATACGGGCTTCCTGGCAGCCGCAAGTCAATCAATTCAAGCAGCGTCGCGCTCCTTACCTCATATATCCCGACAGATGAGCCCGGTAACAGTCATAATCACGGTCGCATTGTATTTTGCGTTACTTATCGGAGTGTCGTGGCTCGCATCCCGTAAAGGTTCGGTATCATCGTTTTTTAACGGAGACCGCCGTATGCCGTGGGGTATTGTAGCTTTTGCGATGATTGGTTCTGCTATTTCGGGTGTGACATTCATCTCTGTTCCCGGAATGGTTGCGGCTAAAAACTACAGTTATCTGCAGATGGCTTTAGGTTTTGTGGTCGGATATATAATTATAGCTCTGGTACTTGTTCCACTGTTCTATCGGTTGAAACTACTCTCGATTTACGGTTATCTGGAGTCACGGTTCGGACGTCCGGTATATAAGACCGGAGCCTTCTTCTTCATTCTCTCCAAGCTTCTGGGCGCCGGAGTACGCTTCTTTGTTGTATGTGCAGTGCTTCAGATACTTGTTTTTGATCCGCTTGGAGTGCCGTTTGCGCTTAACGTCACAGTTACGGTGGCGTTAATATGGCTGTACACTGTACGCGGAGGTGTGAAATCGCTCATATGGACTGACATTATAAAAAGTTTCTGTCTCATCATGACGGTGGTGCTTTCGATTCTGTATGTGGCGCGCGGTCTCGGACTCGACGGTGCATCCATGTGGAACGAGATCACGGCTCATCCGACAGCTAAAATATTTCATTTCGAGGATCCCGGCGCACCCGTCTGGTTCTGGAAGCAGTTTGTGGCAGGTGTGTTTCTCGCCATAGCCATGAACGGACTCGATCAGGACATGATGCAGCGGCACCTATCCTGCACCGACTCAATATCCTCGCGTAAGAACATGATAGTGAGCGGAGTGATGCAGCTATTCGTCATAGGGTTGTTTCTGCTGCTCGGCACTGCGTTAAATATCTATGTGGAACGGACGGGCATGGAAATGCCGGATAAAAGCGACGAACTTTTCGGTATGGTAGCCACGTCCGGACTTATGCCTGCGGCCCTGGGCGTAATGTTTGTCGTAGGATTGATTTCCGCGGCATACTCCGCTGCCGGTTCCGCCCTCACGTCTCTAACTACATCGGTGACGGTTGATCTCCTGGAAGCCGATAAAAAACCGGAATCCGATGACAAGGAACTGAACCGTACCCGCAGGCGCGTCCATGCTGTTATGTCAGCCGCTATGGCAGGTTTCATCATTCTTTTCTGGCATCTTGGAAACGACGATGCGATAAGTGCAGTCTATACTCTTGCATCCTATACCTACGGACCATTGCTTGGATTATTCGCTTACGGCATCTTCAGCCGCAGGACACCGTCAACGTCGGGAGCGTGCGCCGCATGCCTTGCGGCACCCATTCTTTCGTGGGTATCGCAGTGGCTTCTGTCCTCAATCGGTTATAATACCGGTTTCGAACTATTGCTGATGAATGCAGCATACACAGTCGGAGGTCTTGCTCTTGCAGCCTCTCCCCTTTTTATGACAACCCTGACAGCAACCTCCGATGGCAAAAGACCTGCTTAAGCGTTACATGTGGCTTATAGAGACAATCCGCCGCCATAAATCTATAAGCCGCCGTCAACTTGACGAATTGTGGAGCCGTTCGACTTTGGGGAACGGCGAGAGTCTGTGCCGCCGAACGCTTTACAATTACAGAAATGCGATTGACGAACTTTTCAGAATACAGATTCAGTGCAATCCGTCGACACATGAGTACTATATACAGGATGATGAGAGTGAGTCGGTCGGCACACGCATGCGCCTTGTAGAGTGGATGCTGTCATCGGCTCAGATGAGTACTGTGCTTGCCGACATGCAGGATGTCTCCGACCGAGTGTTTATCGAGGATGTGCCGTCGGCGCGGCAGTACCTGACTCTGATGGTTGATGCGCTCCGGTCGTGTCACCCCGTCAGTTTCGACTATCACCCTTACACGCGTTCACTTCCGACAAAGGATGTAAATATCGACCCTTATTTCCTGAAGATATTCCGTCAGCGTTGGTATGTGACCGGGTATAATCATTCCGACCGCAAAATCAAGACATATGCTCTTGACCGCATGACGAATGTCAGTGTCGGCACACAGCCATTTAAATTTCCGGAAGGTTTCGATTGCAGCGAATATGTCCGGGATGCTTTCGGAATAATATTTGCTGAAGGGATCGTTCATAAAGTAGTTCTGAGAGTCGGATCGCGTCGCGCCAAATATCTCAGGGCATTGCCGCTGCATTCGTCACAGGAGGAATCGGTGCATGATTCTTTTTCAATATTCACATACCGGTTGCGAGTTACACCTGATTTTGTGCAGGAGCTTTTGTCATATGGTCCGGACATAACTGTTCTGGAGCCGGCATCACTGCGGGCAATGATGATAGAATCGCTTACGCAATCTCTTCGCAACTATAACGAGAAATTCTAAAATAACCCAGGATGAGAATTGATATACTGACTGTTTTACCTGAAATGCTTGAATCACCGCTTAATTGCTCGATTCTCAAGCGCGCCCAGGACAAAGGTTTGGTGACAATAGCCGTACATAATCTGCGCGACTATTCGACCAACCGCCACCGCAAGGTGGATGACTATCCGTTCGGAGGCGAGGCTGGTATGGTAATGCAGATTGAACCGGTCGACAGAGCCATAGCGGCTCTCAAAGCTGAGCGTAATTACGATGAAGTAATCTTTACTTCTCCCGATGGAGAAATTCTGACTCAGCCGATAGCCAACTCTCTTTCCTTGCTTGAAAATATAATCATACTGTGCGGTCACTATAAAGGAGTGGATTACCGTATCCGTGAGCATCTTATCACCCGGGAGATTTCTATCGGCGATTATGTGCTGACCGGCGGAGAATTGCCGGCAGCTGTAATCGCGGATGCCGTTGTGCGTCTGATACCGGGAGCTATCGGTGATGAGCAGAGCGCTCTTTCCGATTCATTTCAGGATAATCTGCTTGCGCCCCCGGTATACACCCGTCCGGCTGAATATAACGGATGGCGCGTACCCGATATCCTTCTTTCCGGTCATCAGGCCCGAATCGATGAATGGCGTCATGAACAGGCTCTCGAACGAACCGCCCGGTTACGCCCTGATCTTTTAAAATGATGAAGTTATGCTCACGGAATACGATCGCGAACGTTACAGAAGACAAATAATTTTGCCGGATTTCGGAGAGGAATGTCAGGCCCGGCTCTTACAGTCGAGTGTATTGATTGTCGGCGCGGGAGGACTCGGGTCGCCGGTAGCGTTGTACCTTGCGGCATCCGGAATCGGGCATATCGGGATTATCGACGGGGATAAAGTCGATCTGTCCAATCTGCAGCGGCAGATCATTCATTCCGAACAAACTCTCGGATGTGATAAAGTGGATTCCGCCGCTGAGAGTCTGCGGCGATTGAACAGCCACATAGAAGTGACACCCATCCATGACTGGCTGACCGAAGAAAATGCCGATTCCATAATCGCGCCATACGATTTTATAATCGATGCCACGGACAGTTTTCAAATAAAATTCCTGATAAACGATGTGTGTGTACGTTCCGGCAAGCCATATAGCCATGGAGCCATATCGCGGTTTGCGGGACAGACTATGACCGTCGTGCCCGGTTCGGCATGTTACCGGTGTCTGTTTGACTCTATGCCCCATAAGACCGATCCTGTCGGACCCCTCGGTGTTCTTCCGGGAGTAATCGGAGTCATTCAGGCTACTGAGGCTATCAAATATATAGCCGGCATCGGCGAATTGCTCACCGACACTCTGCTCATCTATGATGCGCTGACAATGCGTTTTGACCGCATACATGTCCGAAAGGGAGGCACATGTCCGTTTCATAACTTTGGGTAATTCGATAGGAAATTGTAAATTTGCCTTTATAAATCTTTAAAATCATGAACGAAGAGGTTAGGAAAAAAATATCCGGAGATACTGATGGTCTTCTGACATATGAATATATCGCGAACCATATCGGTGAATGTGACGAAATAATGCATGAGCTTGTAGAACATATGACTACCGTTGATCGTGACGGACAGTTCTCGGCAAGTGCCGCACGGTACCTGTGTGCGATTAACCGGGATTTATACCGTCCGGCAATCGATACTCTGGTTGCGGCGGTGATTGACAAAGACCGCGAGCATCGCTATCTCGGAGATCTTCTCAAGGCAATCTGGGGAGAGGATTATATGGAACGTGCCGATGAACTCAATGTCAGTGACAGAAATTTCCGCCGGATTTTCAAACGTCTTTATCCTGCTTCCGCTTTATGAAAATCACGCGTTTCCCAATATGCGCAGCATCGGTCATCACTTCTATTTTGCTGTGCCTAAGTTGTTCTCTCTCATCCCAAAACCAAACATCAAAAACAGGTAACGATATGTCAGTGAAAGAACAGACCAACCCGGGTGACGTTATAGCCACCATTCACACTACTAAAGGTGATGTCACAGTACAGCTTTATGGCGACACCCCTAAGCACCAGGCGAATTTCGTAAAACTTGCCGAAGAGGGCTATTACGACGGGGTATTGTTTCACCGTGTTATCCGTGATTTCATGGTTCAGACAGGTGATCCCGACTCAAAAGATGCTCCGGCAGGAAAAATGCTCGGTACCGGTGGTCCCGACTGGCAGATCGATGCCGAGATCATATGTCCGAAATATTTTCATCGTCGCGGAGCCCTCGCGGCTGCCCGTCAGGGTGATAATGTTAATCCGGAGCGTAAATCCAGCGGTTCGCAGTTCTATATAGTGACAGGTAAGACCTATAACGAATCACAGCTCGAACAGATGGCTAAATCCATGCAGCAACGAGGTATTCAGGAAGCATTTGATTCGCTCGTACGTGAACATCGCGCCGAGATAATGGACCTCCGTCGCAAGCGTGATGAGGCGGCTCTGCATGCTCTTCAGGAAAAACTTGTTGCCGAAGCTACCGAAAAGGCTTCCTCAGCCCCTTCGCTGATGACTGAGGAAATGAAAAAGACATACATGACCGAGGGTGGTACCCCGCATCTCGACGGTACCTACACTGTTTTCGGACAGGTGATTTCGGGCATGGATGTGATCGATGCTATCCAACAGGCTGAAACCGACAGTTATGACCGTCCTAAAGACGATATACGCATAACATCAGTCACTATCGACCGCAAATGAGTCTATTGAGTCGTTATACTCTTCCTAACGGACTGAAAATCATCCATCGCCACTCCCCTAAATCGGTAATGACAGCGGTGGATGTCATTTATAATGTGGGTGCGCGCGATGAGTCGCGTGAACTGACAGGGATGGCTCATCTGTTTGAACATCTGATGTTCGGAGGGTCTGTAAATATCCCTGATTTCGATGCCGAAGTAGAGCGTGCCGGTGGTTCCGACAATGCCTGGACCAGTAATGATTTTACCAATTTCTATACTGTTGTTCCGACGGTAAATGCCGAGACGGCGTTCCGTGTCGAAAGTGACCGTATGCTTGCCTTGGCTTTTAGTGCCAAGGCGCTTGAAGTTCAGCGCGGTGTGGTGATCGAGGAGTTTAAGGAAACATGCCTTAATCAGCCGTATGGCGATCTTTCACATCATCTTCGCCGTCTCGTATACGGGGATCATCCCTACTCATGGCCTACCATAGGGATTGAGCCTGAACATATAGCCAAGGTAACCGATGAGGATGTGCGCCGCTGGTTTTATTCCCATTATGCGCCGAATAATGCGGTTCTGTCAGTTACCGGCGGTTTGAGTTTCGAACACACTGTACGTCTTGCCGAGAAGTGGTTCGGACCTATCCCCCGCCGAGAGGTTGTTCCACGTACCTATCTTCCTCCGGTTCCGGTAACTTCTCCCCGCCGTATGATTGTCACCGGGCAAGTGCCGCAGACAGTTATTGTAATGGCTTGGATTATGCCGGAACAACTTGACCCGGATTATAAAGTATGTGATCTTATTTCGGACGTTCTGTCAAATGGTATGTCATCACGCTTTTACCGCAATCTGCTGATGGGTACTGATCTGTTTACCGAGATTGACGCATCTGTAACGGGTAGTGATGAACCGGGGATGTTTCTGATCCAGGCTCGTCTCCGAGCCTCAGGTGAGGAATATGAACTCAAAGCCGAAACAGCCATCCGGACTGAACTTGACCGTCTTATTGATTTTGGTCCTGATGAGCACGAAGTTACCCGTGCTGTCAATAAGTTTGAGTCAAATCTCGTATTTAATGATGTAAATTACATCATGCAGGCAATCAATCTGGCTCAGGCGGAGATATCGGGAATTGATCCGGACACAATTGTCCGTGCGTACAGGAGTGTGACTCCTGCCGACCTGCAGAGAGTTGCGGCAGCTACTCTCGGTGCCGACAGTTGCTGTACGGTCATCTATCGTCCGCAATAAACAAAGATAAAAGCAAAACAAGCCGGAGCAGCAGTTCTGATACATGCCGCTCCGGCTTGTTTTATAAGCGTTTTAAGCCGTTTTTATATAAAGGAGATACTCGACCTTCCCGAGGGGTTGTTATCGCTTACAGCGGGCGTAGACGAAGTCATAGAGCTGCTTTTACGTAATTCCTCCACCAGCTTGTTTTCGCGTTTATAAGTGGGATTCGATTCGAGTTTGTCGATAATATCGTCGTCATCGAACTGATCGGGCTGCAGCACTACAAATTTCTTGCTTTCATCTGTTCCGTAGTCCTTCTGCATCCGTTCGATCAGCTTATCCTCGTCAGGTTTGGGTTTTGGAGCGGTTTCCGGTTTCGCGGGAGTTGTTACAGGCTGAGTGCGTGCAGGCTGAGGATCAGGCGGTACGATTCTGGTTCCGGCAAATGTCGGAAGAGGTTCGTCAATTCTTTTTGATGCGTCGAAGCCGGCTGCAAGTATAGTGATTTTTACCTGATCATCGAGAGATTCGTCAAATCCAAGACCCCATATTACATCCACTTCGGAAGAAATACCGTTTACAAATGAAGTCAGCTGATCCACCTCCGACATCTTGAATTCGTTGCTTGCCTGACGCGAATAGAATATATGGAACAGCAGTTTTTTCGATCCGAAAATGTCGCGGTTTTTGAGCAGCGGTGAATTGAGTGCATCCTCGATAGCCTTTGTCACACGTTCTTCCCCTTCACCGTAACCGCATGATATTATGGCAGCACCTCCGTTACGGAGTGTGGTGTCAATATCATTGAAGTCGATATTCATATAGCCGTCATCAGTAATAAGCTCCGAAATCGAGCTTGCGGCGATTGAAAGAGTATCATCCGCTTTACCGAATGCATTCAGGAAGTTAAGGTCACCGTATATTTCTGAGAGCCGCTGATTGTTGATAACAAGAAGCGCATCGACATGCTTTGCAAGTTCGTCAGCGCCTTCATAAGCCTTCATAATCTTGCGAGGACCCTCAAAACCGAATGGAATTGTCACGATACCTATAGTAAGAATGCCCTTATTCTTGGCGACCCGGGCTATTACCGGACTTGCACCTGTACCCGTACCGCCACCCATACCGGCAGTGACAAATACCATTTTGGTATTATCGTCGAAAATAGCCTCTATCTTATCAATATCATCTTCTGCCGCCTGCCGTGCGATTTCCGGTTTATTTCCGGCGCCGAGCCCATTTCCTATCTCGACTTTGGTAGGAACATCTGAATTTTTGAGCGCCTGTCGGTCGGTGTTGAGCACTACGAATGATACATTCTTGATTCCCTGGGCATACATGTGATTGACGGCGTTATTTCCTCCACCGCCCACACCAATCACTTTGATAATAGGTTCCTCCTTGGAGTGTATGTCGCATGGAGTAGTATTGAACTGCTCGCCAAACTGGTCGGCATTTATATCATGGAGATTATCTTCCATATCTGTCAAGGATTGTAATTGTTTGCAAATTAATAAGTTTAATCGTCATCTTCTCCGTCAAGATCATCGTTTTCGGTCATCATATTCGTAATGAGATTGCCGAATCTGGCGAAAAAACCCGGACGGCGGGGACCTTTACGTGTTTCCGTATGCTGAGGTATTATCTCATCCGGATCAGGTTTCACAGGAGCCGGCTCATCCAATACATCTACAGGATCCGGCTCGGCAGCCGCTGTCTGGACCGGAGTCTGTACGGGTTCCTGAACAGGCACCGGTTCCGGCTCGGGAAGAGGTTCGGGCATACATTCCTGAACATCGGGAAGCATGGCTGCAGCGTATATCACCGAAATAATGTCAATAGCGTCATTTGCCTGTATACGGGCGTCCGTAATACGTATGCCCTGCGGAATCACTCCGACTCGGACAGGGATTTTCATTTTGGCATCCGCTGAAAGACGGGCAATAAAATCACGCAGTTTGGCTCCGCCACCGACAACTATGATACCACCCGGCAGATCGCCCGGCACCATGTGTGCATATTTTATCTGTTCCAGAATATTGGCAATGATTTCCCCTGCACGTGCGCTCACATACGAATTGATATCTTTGATTTCCACACCGTCAACGCTCTGATGCGATGTGGTTATGATAGTCTTTGCGCTTGCCTGAGTACATTTCAGACGTTCGGCATGCTCTTCGAGATGCACCAGACGTGTAAGATCCTTGGTAATATTGCGCGATCCTAACGGCAATGTCGCAAGATACTGCAATGATCCTTTCTTATAGATGCTTACGGTGGTAGTCTCGGCTCCGAAGTCGACGAACATACACCCTGACCGTTTTTCTTCGGAGGTGAGAACGAGATCGGCTTCAGCGGTTGGACGGATCATATAGTCAAATACCGGGATATTGAGTTTTTCGGCAAGGACACGGTCGATATTGCATTTTATGCGTTTCTTGCACGAAATCAGATTCAGGCGCAGACGGATATTTGTTCCGTATGTTCCCTCGGGATGCTCGCTTGTCTTACCGTCAATCGTATAAATCAGAGGCGCATAACCAACGACATCGCGGTTGTCGATAACCGTGTTACGTCCTTCAGCCTTAAGAGCGGCGATAAGGTCGCGGTTTATCTCTTTCTCCTCTCCCAGCTGGCGCTGTACTTCGATCGGAGAAGTACACATTGATAGACCGCCAAGAGCCACGTACACACCTTTCACACTTCGTGGAGCCATGCGCTGTTGAATGCGGTTCAGAATGTTATTGACAGTTTTTGAAACTATCTCCACATTCTGTATCACGCCGTAACGCACGCAGTCAACGAGCGGCTGTTCTTCCACCGCCTGAATGGAGAGCTGTCCGTTGGAGTCAATGCATCCGACAGCCCCTTTTACCTTCGAGCTGCCGATCTCGATACCGACTATATATTTTGAATCCATAATATATCTGATTTTATTATTTTTCTGAAGATTTTCAAAGAGCGCCATGTCCTCTGTCAAGTATCGGAACAGCTTCGTCGTAAGCAGCCTGAGGCAAGGTATCTATCGGAAGCCGATGTATATCCCGCTTCTTGTTACTGCGCGAAGCTACGACCTGTCCCGCCCATTTCACCGAAATGGTATCATAGTAGTTCCAGCCTTTGTATGGAAGGACTTTATGATAAAACCGGGTTATCCGTGCGAACTTGTCATCAAGACCATCGGTAGAACCAAGTTTTATAACCTGACCGCGTATATCCGGAATAAGGTAGATGTTATTCTTATCACGGACATCGATCATTGAAATCAATTCTCTCCATTCCCGGTGACTCTGGATGTAATCTACCAGTGGCAACATAGTTGCAGGATCAATTCCTTTGGCAGTGAATTGTCCTGACATCACTGGAACATCCATATGATATCGGGCATCCGCGCTCATTGTCTTTCCGTCGCGGTTGATATAGTAAGATCTATCGCCGTCGAAAACACGCGCTACAGGTTCCAGCGGACGCACCGTCACACGCACCGAGTCATTAGTCAGGATCACAGCTTCCACACTCTCTATCTTGTCGCTTGCCGCCAGCTTCTGTTCGACACTGTCAAGCGGGAAGCGGTAAAGTGTGTACCCGGAGGCGTCGGTATAGAAATTGCCGAGTTCCTTAATGAGTTCTCCGGTGCGTACGAAGCCTATTTTCTTATCGTCAATCAGACGCACTTCCATGCCACGGCATACGCGTGTTTCGGCAAGCCGGGATGTAAATCCAAGAGCCAAAAGCATGTATGCGATCAATACGACAATTATCGATATGCGTAGAATGGATCGTAACATCTGCGGAATAGTTAGGATTCAGGTTTTGATGTGGCATCTGCAACAATATCCGGAAGGAAATTACATATATCTCCGGCACCGGCAGTTAACAGAATCTCAAAATTACGAATTTTTAGCATATTCCGGAAATCATTCTTAACGATTAACATCTTTTCAGGTGTTTTTATCTTGTCATAAATAATTTGGGAGGTCACACCCGGAATAGGCTCCTCGCGAGCCGGATAGATATCCAGTAGAATCACTTCATCTGCAAGCGATAAGGCTTCGGCAAATTCAGACGCGAAATCACGGGTGCGTGAATAGAGATGAGGCTGGAATGCCACTGTCAGTCTACGTCCGGGATATAGATTACGTACCGAGAGTATTGATGCCTTAAGTTCATCCGGATGATGGGCATAATCATCAATTATGACCCTTCCCTCAGGAGTTTCCTCCCTCAGCCAGTATTCGAAACGGCGTTTCGGTCCCATGAATGTCGCCATGGCACGGCGGGCGCTGTCCTCGTCCAGTTCGCCGGCGGCATCCACTGCTGCGAGTGCAGCCACTGCATTCTCGATATTGATATCCACCGGAACACCGAGTTCTATTCCGGTTATCGAACGCTCGGGTGTAACCAGATCGAATGTCAGCTTTCCATTATCGCGGAGTATATTTTCTGCGTGACAATCGCCTGAGTCCCTGCCATATGTCATCACACGTACATTCTCACCCGGATTTGGTTCGAGTTTTAGTCCGGTATGTACTATAAGTGTTCCACCCGGTACAATCAGTTCTGTAAAATGTCGGAAACTTTCGAGATACGCTTCTTCAGTTCCGTATATATCCAGGTGGTCAGGATCTGTGGCTGTAATCACGGCGATGAAAGGACGCAGATGATGAAATGATCTGTCATATTCGTCCGCTTCCACTACGCTGAACGGTGAAGTGGCGCTAAGTAGCAGATTGCTGTCGTAGTTACGTAACACACCACCCAGGAAAGCATTGCATCCGGTAGGCGTGCAATTGAGCAGATGAGCCGCCATTGACGACGTGGTGGTTTTGCCGTGTGTACCGGCAAAGCACAGGCTACGGCTACTCATCGTCACCAGTCCCAGCAACTGTGAGCGCTTCACGATGACAAAACCATGATTTCTGAACCATCCGGGCAGTGGATTATCACTGCCAATAGCCGGCGTAATCACCACAAGCGTACGCTCCGGATTCCTGAATCGTTCCGGAATAAGTTGCGGGTCTGCCACGAAAGAAATGTCGACCCCCTCCGAAATAAGAGCTGAAGTCAGGGGAGTGGCTGTGCGGTCATAGCCCCCGACTGCCATGTTACGCGACAGATAGTATCGTTCAAGGGCAGCCATTCCTATTCCTCCGGCACCGATAAAATACAATGAGTCAAATTGTGCGGGCAGGTCTGTTTCTGATATCCGGCGGTTAGTATAATCTCTTGATTCTGTCATTGTACCGGTTGTTTGGATTTTATTATTCGGTCGATACTTTCTGCTATTTTCTCATCGCTTGATGCCAAAGCCATCTTTCCGGCGGCATTGCCCATAGCCTCGCAGGTAGCCCTGTCACTTAATAACCTGACTATTGTATCGGCGAGGGCTGCAGGGGCGTCGGCATCGGGAAGCAGATAAGCCGCTCCGCGCGATGATAAGGCTTCGGCATTATGGAATTGATGGTTTTCCGCCACATTCGGTGACGGTATGAGCACTGCGGGGAGTCCCAGAAGTTGTATTTCGGAAATTGTAGCGGCTCCGGCACGGCACACCATCAGGTCGGCGGCACGGTAAGCGAGATCCATATCGGTTACAAAAGGCATTACGGCTACATTTTCATGACCTTCGGCAACCGGACGGTATTCATCATAATAGTACTTGCCTGTCTGCCAAAGCAGCGAGGCTCCCGCCTCCGCGATCCGGTCCAAAGCGGCTGCCACACTCACATTGATTGTGCGTGCGCCAAGGCTTCCTCCTACCACCACCACTAACGGACGATCGGGATTGAAACCGAGTTTCTCTTTAGCCTCGCGGCGTGACAGCTGACAGTCAAGCAGGTTAGCGCGTACCGGATTACCGGTCAACTCTATCCGGTCAGCCGGGAAGAAACGCTCCATTCCTTCGTAAGCCACACATATCGCGTCCGCCCGTGAGCCGAGCAGCCGGTTGGTAACTCCGGCATAAGAATTCTGTTCCTGAATTAGTGTCGGAATACCGCGTTTCTGCGCTTCCTTCAGCACCGGACCACTGGCATAACCGCCTACTCCTACTGCGATATCAGGTCGGAAAGCATCGAGAACCTTGCGTGCGCGACGCATACTGACCCACAGTTTACGGAGTACACCGAGATTACGCCATATATGGTGTCGGTCAAATCCGGCAACAGGTAATCCGATTATTTTGTAACCGGCAGCGGGCACACGTTCCATTTCCATACGCCCTTCGGCACCTACGAACAATATTTCGGCATCCGGATGACGCCTGCGTATGGCATTGGCAATTGAGATTGCCGGGAATATATGACCGCCGGTTCCTCCGCCGCTGATCAATATCCTCAGCGGACGGCGGTTGGTCGGAAATTGTGGTGTATCTTGCATAAATTCTTTTTTATAATTGGGTAGGATTCGCCGACCGGAAACTGTCGGGGAGTGCGGCACTTTCAGCGTTTTCATCCTGTTTGCGTCCGGTACGTACCCCGAATCGGCTCACACTAAGCATTACTCCGAAAGCGGCAGATGTCACCAGAATAGATGTTCCACCTTTGGAAATGAGGGGGAGCGGTTGTCCCGATACCGGAAAAAATCCTGTGACGATTGCCATGTGGAACAGAGCCTGAAGCACTATCATGACAGCCATACCTATCACCAGCAGGGCAGCGAAGCGCTGATTACACCTTGAGGCTATACTGCTTGCCCGTGCAAGCAGTATCAGATACAGCACCAGCACCAGGAGCCCTCCGATAAGTCCCCATTCCTCTACTATGATAGAGTAGATATAGTCGGAGAAAGCCAGAGGCAGACGGGCGGTCTCGCGTGAATTACCCGCCCATACACCTCCTATTCCACCGTGAGCCTGCGCCATGTATCCGTACATTTCCTGTCGGTTTAGGTCGTTTATAGGCTGGAGATATTTCGGAGTCTCGTCGTCACCCTTATGTCGCTGCACACGCGCTATCCAGGTGCTGAGTCGACCCAGGAGACCCGATTCCTCTTTTTTCTCGACCTGTGGACGCTTGCTGTCGATTTTCTCGAACATAAGTCGCTCCTCCTCCGAAACCACCTTTTCAATCTTGACCTTATTATCGTGAGGCACTATAGCCGAAATAATTAGAGTCACGCCGAAAAGGACGATTGCGCCTGCAACGAACACGCATAGAACTTTCAAAAGATTCATCCATCTTACTCCGCCGATAATAAGCATCGACATACTTATTCCCATAAGCAGAATGGTGTTCGTAAGTCCCTGAGTTATAAGGATGGCGCCGAAGAGCAGAGTTGATCCTGTGGCTATCCACACACCCGCCATCTTCACCTTTTCACTCTTGTTTTTGGCATGTGTATACGCCATGACAAGGGCTATGAACATGGCGGAGGCAAGTTTAATGAGTTCGGACGGATAAAGTGTGAACACCATAAGATCGAGACAGCGGCGTGCTCCGTTCACATCTTTACCGACAAAAAGCACGAGAACCATCAGTATAAAGCTTACAAGAGCTATACTCGGACCCCATATTATAAAGTTGATATAGCTTCGGCGCTGAATGAACATCAGCAGTCCGAATCCGAGCAGCAGTTGCATACCGTGGCGCATGATCGGACCGTATACACCGAAATTACTGTCAGCCCTCACTTCTTGTGATGATGCGCTGTACAGCTCAACCAGCGAAATCAGGCAGAGTGCGATATATATTCCCCATATAGTACGGTCGCCTTTGAGGGGAGGAGCAGCGGTGACCGGACGCAAAGGCATCTCTGATTCCGCAGGTAAGGCGTTTATGGGAGTTGCTTCCATATCATTAAAGAGAGAAGAGGTTTGCGAAAAAATCATTTATCATTGCGTAGAGCAAGTACGGCATCTTTGAAGCGTCGTCCGCGGTCCTCATAGCTCGTGAACAGGTCAAAGCTCGCACAGCAAGGCGACAGCAACACGGTATCTCCGTCGGTCGAAAGTTCACGGCAAGCAGCAACGGCATCCTCAAGAGAGTTGGTATCGCGGATCTCCGGCACTTTACCGCTGAAAAATTCCAGCAGTTTTGAATTATCCTTACCCATACACACTATCGCTTTTACCTTAGTACGTACAAGAGGTTCAATTTCGGAATAATCGTTGCCTTTGTCTTTACCGCCAAGTATCAGTACCACTCCCGACGAAGGCATACTGTCCAAAGCATACCAACACGAATTGACATTAGTTGCCTTAGAATCATTGATCCACCGCACACCGTCAATAGTATCCACATATTCCAGACGGTGTTCTACGCCGGAAAAATCGCTGAGAGCCTGGCGAATGACATCCTTGCGTATGTCGAGGAGCGATGCCGACAGAGCCGCGGCGAGGGAGTTGAACAGATTATGTACGCCGCTGAGCGAAAGTTCCGCCCGTGCCATTTCCATATGCCGTCCCGGTGTATCAATGATAATTTCTTCATCGTTGTCATTGAGGTATGCGGCAGTCATCGGGTTTTCGCGGTGCAGGGCGAACGGAAATACACGTGCCTCGATGCCGATCTGACGCAATTGCTCACGTATGACCGGGTCGTCCTGCCAGTAAATGAAGGCATCCTCACTCGTCTGATTGCGTATGATACGGAATTTGGCATTGATATAGTTCTGCATGTCATATTCATACCTGTCGAGATGGTCGGGTGTAATATTCAGCAGCACGGCTATGTTCGCCTTGAATTCATACATGTTCTCAAGCTGGAAACTCGAAAGCTCGATGACATAGACGTCATGATCTTCTCTCGCGACCTGAGCCGCGAGGCTGTGCCCTACATTTCCCGCGAGACCCACATTGAGTCCGGCATCGCACAGAATATGATAGGTAAGCATAGTGGTAGTGGTCTTTCCGTTACTGCCGGTAATACATACCATCTTGGCTGAGGTATAACGCCCTGCGAACTCTATTTCCGAAATAACCGGAATCCCTTTATCCCTGATCGCAACCACTATCGGGGCTGTCGGCGGTATGCCCGGACTCTTTACCACTTCAGTCGCAGAAAGAATAAGTTCGGGTGTGTGACCGCCGTCTTCCCACGCTATTCCTTCCTCGTTGAGACGCTCACGGAAGTGATCGGATATATGTCCGTTGTCTGAAACAAATACATCCATGCCGAGATCTTTGGCGAGAATAGCGGCACCCACACCGCTTTCACCTCCACCAAGAATTACCATGCGTGTCGAGGCAGCCTTTCCGGCATCTATTTTTGATTTGTCAATCATCTTGAGTTATCGGATTTTCAATGTTACGAATGTCAGAACTGCGAGGAATATCCCTACAATCCAGAATCTTGTCACGATTTTTGTTTCCGGAATCACCCCGTAAGGACGCTGTATCAGCGACCGTATGGATCCATCGCCCGGTTTTCGGAAATGGTCGTGTATAGGAGTACATTTGAATACACGTCCTCCGTGGCTGTAACGGAAATAACGGGTCTGTATGATAACGCTCAGAGCCTCCACGAAGAATATTCCGCATAGGAGAGGCAGCAGCAGTTCTTTATGTATCAGGAGCGAGAATACGGCTATTATACCGCCGATGGTAAGAGACCCGGTATCACCCATGAATACCTGTGCGGGAGCTGCATTATACCACAGGAAGCCTATCAGGGCACCGATAAATGCGGCAATGAACACAACAAGTTCCTCACTTCCCGGTATATACATGATATTCAAGTAAGAACTGTATATTATATTAGCACCCAGATAAGCCATTATCGCTAATGTAACGGCAATTATAGCCGATATACCCGTACATAGACCATCCATGCCGTCATTCAGGTTCGCGCCGTTGGAGGTGCCGCTTATTACCAGCACACACACCAGCACATACAATATCCACCCCATGGTCAGTGCGTGGTCGCCCGCCCAGGAAGTAAGCCATGCATAATTGAAATTATGATTCTTGATAAAGGGGAGTGTTGTTTCGGGAGTCTTTACAACCTCGGATGAATAAGTCACCACGACTTCTTTATCGGGAATATCGGCTATCTCGTTGTTTTCTCTTATTACGATATCGTCGTTAAGCCACATGGTCATTCCAACGACAATTCCTAAGACCACCTGTCCGAGAACCTTGTATTTCCCTGAAAGACCGTCTTTATTGCGGTATTTTATTTTCAGCCAGTCATCGGTAAATCCTATCAGTCCGAGCCATATGGTAGTCACAAGCATCAATATCATATAGATATTGGTCAACCGGCTTACAAGCAGACATGGTATCACTATGGATATAATGATTATTATTCCGCCCATGGTCGGGGTTCCCTTCTTGGCTTTTTCGCCTTCGAATCCCATGTCACGGACAATTTCGCCGATTTGATGCGCCCGGAGTGCATTTATAATCCGACTTCCGATAATAGTGGCTATGAACAAAGAGAGTACGAGCGCGCATGCCGACCTGAAAGTCACATAGCTCATCAGGCGCATACCCGGTACTCCGAGTTGGTTAAGATATTCTGACAGATAATATAACATCTGTAATAGAGTGCCTTGGTTAATGATTTAGTTTAACGTGATGCAAGTGCCTGACGCACTTCCTCACGGTCGTCGAAGTGATGTTTCACACCCTTTATTTCCTGATAGTCCTCATGACCTTTACCGGCGACAAGGATAACATCGCCCGGGCGGGCGAGTGCCACAGCAGTGCGTATAGCCTCCCGGCGGTCGGTGATACAAAGTGAATCGGCACGCTGAGCATCGGTCAGACCGGCACGCATATCGTCAATAATCGCTGAGGGTTCCTCATCGCGCGGATTATCGGAGGTGAGAATCAGACGTTGACTGCGGAGAGCCGCTTCCGACGCCATTATCGGACGTTTGCCGTGGTCACGGTTTCCACCGGCACCCACTACTGTGATAATATCACCTTCCGACCCCATGACTTCGCGTATCGCGCTCAATACATTCACCACGGCGTCGGGGGTATGAGCGTAATCCACTACGGCTGTAATTTTGCCATCGGATGAACGGAACGTCTGGAAACGTCCTGCAACCGGTACAAGGCGGCTCATATCCACAAGTATATCGGCGGGATCCCATCCGAGCAGGCAGCTCACGCCGTAAACAGCCGTGAGATTGTATGCGTTATATCGTCCGGTAAACAGCACTTCCACCTCGCTGCCGTTGAGCTGCAGCAACATACCGTCAAGACGGTTCTCTATCACCCGGCAGCGGAAATCGGCATTATCGCGCAATGAATAGCTGAAGCGGCGTGCCTGAGTGTTCTGAAGCATCACTTCACCCACTTTGTCATCGCGGTTGGTGAGAGCGAAGGCGCTTTCCGGAAGCCGGTCGAAAAATGACTTTTTAGCCTGCAGATATGCGTCCACTGTACGGTGATAGTCGAGATGATCACGTGTCAGATTGGTGAACACCCCGCCGGTGAAATGTAATCCGGCTATACGGTGCTGATGTGCGGCGTGCGAGCTCACTTCCATAGCTGCATATGCACATCCTTTTTTCACCATCTTTGCAAGGAGAGCGTTGATGGTCAGCGGATCGGGAGTAGTCTGAGTGGTGGGCACCGCTTCATCGTCAATATAATTACATACGGTTGACAGCAGACCTGCCTTGAAACCGCGCAGCCTTGCCATCTCATATATAAGAGTTGCAGTCGTTGTCTTGCCGTTTGTGCCGGTCACACCTATCAGTTTAAGCCGGCGCGACGGGTTGTCCCACCATTGTGAGGCAAGAAACCCAAGGGCTACCGCGGTGTCAGCTACCCTTATGTAAGTCACCGTAGACTCAAGCCGCTCCGGCAATTCCTCGCACACTATAGCGGAAGCGCCTGCCGAAGTTACCAGCGGAATGAATTTATGCGCATCGACCGTCACACCGCGCACAGCTACGAAAAGTGCGCCGGGGGTAATGCGCCGCGAATCACATTCAACAGCGGTTATATCGCGTTCACGTTCGCCGATTATTTCTTTTATCTGTATGGCGGCAAGAAGATGAGTTAGTTTTTTCATATATCTGGGGTGGTATTATTCATTGTTTCAGATGGAGTTTGACATTGGAACCGGCTGTTGCCGCCGATCCCGGAGACGGGGATTGCGAATCAACATACCCTGATCCGGTAAACGTTACGTTGTATCCGGCGCGCTCCAACACGTCGATCGCTTCGCGTATATCCAGTCCCGCAACATCCGGTACACCGGAGTTTATCTTGCGGGGAGTCCTGAAGTTATGTGGCGTGGAGGTCACTTTCAGACAGTCGCGAAGGCGAGTGTTGCGGTCACCGTCATTCGATGCATAAAATACAGGCGCCTGTGGTATTTCATTTACTCGGGCGTCATGTTCTTTATAATCGGGTTGTTCATCGAGGAATCCGCGGGCAAAGAAACTTTCAGCGATGTTCTTGAACACCGTGCCGCTGGTCGACGGAGCGCCGAACGCATTTTGAGTAGGGTGATTCACTACCACTATGCATGAATATTTCGGATTGTCATACGGGAAGAAACCACAGAAAGCGAGCCTCTTGGCATCAGTGTAACCGACATTGCGCACATGTACGCGGGCGGTTCCGGTTTTTCCTGCAAGCTTCACACGGCTTTTATGCAACATTTTGGCGGTACCTCCGGGCGTGTACACCACATCGTGGAGCATTTTACGCAGTATGGCGGCGTTTTTAGGGGTGCATACCTGTTCGTTGACATATGACACCGGATAAACCGAATCCCCGAATTCGTTGCGAATCGACTTTACCAGACGCGGTCTTACGAACTTTCCGTCATTTGCCACGGCATTATACAGTGCGAGGGTATAGATGGGGGGAATCGCCGTACCGTATCCGTAAGCCTGACTGGCAAGCATCAGACGTTTCTCATGCATATGACCGCGCATCGGGTACATTGTGGCTTTACCCTCGCGTTCGAAGCCTATATTGAACCGGTCGAGGAAGCCGGTATTGCGTACAGCTTCCTGAAATCCTTCCGGATTATCCCAGAAGCCGTTGAAAATTATACGGCTGATTCCGATGTTCGAAGATTCAGGAATTACCTGAGAGATCCGTTTCCAGGCGCTTTTGTGGCTGTCCTGTACCGAGAAACCTTTACCGAGCGATGCGGTCTCGATGGTAGCAGCCGTATCAGTCACGCAGCCGCTCTCCAGTGCCACGAGCATCGAGAGCAGTTTGACAACCGATCCCGGCTCATAGGGGAGTACAGCGTGATTCTGCGACTGTGTGATATGTCCGAGTGAATCAATCTCGATATTGGTAATAGCTTTAATATCGCCGGTGGCAACTTCCATTACCACGCATGACGCCCATTCGGGACGGCAGTGTTCGACCATACGTGACAACTGATGTTCCACAATGTCCTGCATGGCTATGTCTATGGTTGTAGTCACATCGTAGCCGCGGACCGGAGCTACGCTTACCCAGTTGCTTATGCCTCGGTTCAAGGCCTCGCGGCGTGCTATTCCCGGTTTGCCGAAAAGCAGCGAGTCAAGTGTCCGTTCGAGTCCGCTTCTGCCCAGACGGCGGCGGTCTTTGTCATCTTGACCTACCGTACCGATACTCATGCGTGCCATATCTCCGTAGGGCTTGAAACGAACCAGACGTTCTTCCAGTTTCCATCCTGTCTTGTCGGTGTTGCGTAATTCGAAGAATGGCCACTGACGCACACGCTGCGCCTGGTAATAGGTTATATTGGTCAGCAGGGGATAGTTACGGCGATATTTGCTGTTCGGACCCGCTTTCAGATGTTTCAGCCATTCCGCTTTATTGCGTCGCGGAAAGTAATATGCGAGACTGTCAGCGAGACTGTCAAGCGCCATTATGTAGCGTTCACGCTTGAAGCGGCTGACTTCATAGTCGATACGCAGGTTGTAGCGTAACATACTTGTGGCTATGATTGAGCCGTCGGAAGCAAGCAGATCGCCGCGTTCGGGCATGATGGTATCCACCACTGCCATCATAGAGTCGGCACGGTGATTCCATTTAGGAGCCATAACCACGGTATTGTCAACCAGATGCCACGTCACACCTCCTGTGAGTGCCAGTATGCACGCTATTATGACAGCGTATCGCAGAAGTATCTGCCGGCGTCCGGAACTTTTTTTCTTTGCCATTTCTTAAGGAGAGATTATTTAGCGGTTATAACGAATGGCGGTCGCTCGCGAACACTGAGCCCGAGATTGAAAGTATCGATTCGTCGCATCATTGACGACTCCCGGGTATTGCTCATATATGTCTCGCGTTCGTTAGCCTTTTCTGCCTCTACTATTTCAAGCTGTTTTTCGAGGCGCCGCATGGTGAGTTTCTGTTCACGTACCATATATCGGCTTGAGATATATGCAATAGCCATGAACATGACACACACCACTATGAGCCAATGACGCAGGAAGAAATCGCCTGTCACCCAATGACCGAACGCGGTATCGGAAACCAACTGCAGGGGAGAGCGGCGCCGTTGTTCCGGTTTTGTTTTATGTCGTGAAGAAGAGGATGCCATCGTTCGGGTGTCAGATGCGTTCCGCCACACGCAGTTTCGCGCTGCGGCTTCGGGGATTTGTTTCAACTTCAGTTTCAGAAGGCACTATGGGCTTACCGGTAAGTACACGCCACGGCGAATCGGATCGTCCGTATATGTCTTTTTCAACTTTTCCGTGGATATTGCCCGAGCGCATCAGATTTTTGACCATACGGTCCTCAAGCGACTGATAGGTTATTACAGCCAGCCGTCCGCCCTTACGTAAAGCTCCGGCGGATGATTCGAGGAAATCTCTGAGCGCACCCATCTCGTCATTCACTTCTATGCGCAGTGCCTGAAACAAGGGAGCCAGTTCTTTCTTTTCGCGCCCGCGGCTCAGCAGGGGCATGACTGTATCGGTCAGATCGGAAATACGTTCGAACGGATGAGCCGCACGAGCCTTTACGATGGCGGCGGCGATACGGGATGCCGGTTTGAGTTCGCCGTACGTACGGAAAATCTGTGTAAGACGCTCCTCTTCGGCGGTGTTGAGAAGTGTTGCGGCGGTCAGCGAGCCACCCCGGTTCATACGCATATCGAGCAAGCCTTCCGGACTCCGGAACGAAAAACCGCGTTCACCGTCGTCGAAATGATGAAATGACACGCCGAGATCGGCGAGGATTCCGTCTACCTTACCTTCTATGTCATAATATCGCATGAAATCGGCAAGAAAACGGAAGTTGGCATGTATGAGTGTGATATTGGGATGAGGGACGGCGCGGCTTATTGCATCGCTGTCCTGATCAAAAGAAAAGAGATGTCCGTCTGCTCCAAGACGGTCGGCAATGGCACGTGAGTGACCGCCGCCGCCGAAGGTTGCATCCACATAGATGCCGTCGGGACGGATATCGAGCATGTCGAGGGTCTCGGGTAGAAGGGCGGGTATATGATAAATTTCCTGATTCATTGGTCGTTATCAATTTAGGTACGGATGCCTGAATTGAGGGGATAAAATTACTAATTTTCCCCGAAAGTTTACATATTCAAACACCAAATTTTATCTATGTTAACTCAAAAAGTTATAGACATTCTTCTTACAGGCAGATTTCCACCTTTTTAACGACAGCGCCCTGCGTTTGCAATTGCAAACGCAGGGCGCATGACTTGGCTTCAGCGCGTACCGGATATCAGAATACCGCAGGCGAAAATATACCGGCGCGTGGATGTCCCGGGGGCAGATTCGGGGTCAGATCGGGATTTCGCTCCGGTTGCCACGTGCGTATATGTATCAATGGTTTGTCCGGATCGTTGAAATCCACGAACAGGAACAGATATCCTTCGTCACCATAGGTTTTCGACACATAATCCTGCCTTAGCTGCAGCGCGTAGGTTTCCCCGCCGATTCCCGAACGCTCGATGTCGGTGTCCGAAAACCGCAGATTGATATACTCCTGTGCGCCGAAACAGCGGCGCAGATGCTCCATGTATTCCCTCTTGTTTTTCTGTGCATATGTCACATGCTCACGGGTGGCGAACGATACGCTTTCACCGGCGCCCGGCACTTTTTCAAGCCGTTTAAGCACATGACCCACTATTATCACAGCGTCATCATCGAATATACTTTCAATATATCCGAGTTCGCGCAGAGCGAAAGCCGTGCGGTAGTTTTCAAGGAAATTTACTATCACCATTTTCTTGTCATCGGTCCAGGCAGCTCCCTCTTTTGCGAAGATGTCGTTGCGGGCTATGTTTCCCAGACCGAAGCTCACACTTTCCACCAGAGCATCCTGATTGAACGTGAAAATCACATCTTCGGTGAACTGGCGCGCTCCCTTGTCGAAGGTAAACGACATGGGTATGGAACGGCACATGATTTTGTCGCGGAACGGATAAAAATCATAAGTCTTGCGGGTGGCATTACCGAGTATCCTGACTTTGCCGTACCGCATCAGTTTGTCGAATACACGGCGCCCGTCCTCGGTGAACAGGTCATCGATTCCGTTATACGAGCCGGTGGAAATAGCCTTGAGAATACGCTCCATGGCTTTGGCGTGAGCGTCGGTGTCGTGGCGGTCTGCCGCCGTGACACCTTCGTTGGCTCCTGCCGCTATAGCATCGTTAAAGGCATTTGTCTCGCGACGGTCCACTTTCAGATTTCCTTTGGAATTGATCAGTATCTGGTTCTGCACCAGTCCCGCCCCTTTGAAAGTCTCCAGCATAGGTCGCAATTCGGGATTGACATGGTTTTCAGCTTTGAACTGATATTCCACATATAATTTGAGAGGATTAACAGGCACCGAAGGCGCGAGTTCCATCATAGCCACACCATCGCGAGCGGTGATCAGTGACGAGTATCCCGATGACGTTCCGTATTTGAATGTACAGGTAGTGACCGGCTTACCATCATATTTAACAGTGAGCTCCACAATTTTCCCTGCATTTTCCGGATCGGGATCATCCTCATTCCTGCTTATTGACGCGACACCGAAGCTGACTTTGCTCACGATATCGTTCATCTCTTCGGGCAACCATGTGGAGAGATTGCGCAGTTCACCGTCGACATCCTCCACTATCTCCGTTGGAGAGGGGAGACTCTGCAGCAGTACGTATGAACGGTACAGATAACGCAAAGCATCATCGATTTTTCCTTTTTCGCGCGCCCTGACCCCGGAACGAGCCATATCGGCGACATTCCGTTGCCGTCTGTAATGCATTTTCTCGATATTGAACCGTGGCATGTAGACGAACCGTATGAATTCCGGACCATCGGCAACATTTATACATTGCACTCCCTCGAGCGATGCAGGGGTTGTATAGCTGTTAACCACCGACTTGAATTGCTCAGACGAGTAAGACGATCCGTCCTCGCGGGTTCCGGCAGATATTTCGGAATGAGTGCTACCCTCTACTTTTACCGATATTTTCCTCACCATATCGAAGAGGGCTCCTTCATAAGCTTCGTCAGGATCCTCACCATATCCCTCGCCGAATACATACGACTCGGTATCTTCCTTAATCGCTTGTATTTTTTTCTGTTCGGGAGTCAGTCCCTTCGGAGCGGAAACCGCTCCGGGGACTGTCATAAGGAGTGTTACTAATAATAGTATTATATTTTTTACTTTCATTTTTATCTGTTGACATCGGGAGTGGGATTGTCATCGCTACCGGGAACCTTTCCCGCCGTATTGAACGGGAAACTCCAGTCGCCGTATTTGATATTTCCCTCACCGTAAACCACAAATCCGCGTATTACATAATTCGAAGCACTTTCGAGTTCGTCCAGTTCCACGAAAACCGTACCTGCAGTGGCATTTTCCACATTTACTTCCTTAGTGTACCACTCGTCGGCACTCTCCTTTTTCCAGTCAATACCTGCCATCTTAACACTTTCGAACGGAGAGTAATAGTTGAAAGCCACCATAGCCGTATGCTGTGTGAAACCGTCGAGCAGCCATGGAATGCTGATAGCCGGTTCCAGAGGCATATCCCAGAGTTGGTTAATAATGACGCTCTGTCCCGGATAATTGGAATTGTCGGGGATGAAACGGATTTCGGCAGTGCGGAACGCACCGGTGGTATTCGGTGAGATCATTGCGGTAATCCTTGTCGGTTCATCACTGCCTTCTCCAGCTGACGGTTCGAATTTAATCCATTCGACGGCTGAAGTCGATACTTTCCAGCCTGAAAGTGAAAGCACATAGAACGTTACTTCGCCGCCTTCCACGGGTACAGTCTGCAATTCCAGCGGGGATACGTCGAACGTATATTCCGATCCGAGCTGAGTTATAGTGATCGAATAAGTACCGACTTCACTTTTGAGAGTCATTATTGCGGTACGTTGAGCGGATGTGCGGTTTGGCTCTAAAGTTATGCTGAACCGGGCGTTATTTTCACCCGAATATGTGCCGTCCGGCTGTAAGGTCATTGACTCCTGTTCGGGATGGATAGTCACGAATTCTACTGACGATCCGTAATCATACGTCAGGGACAGAGTCCACTTTGCATTGGCGATTATCTCGAAATTCTTGGGTTCAGGGTTTGCAGCGGCAAACGGTTCGAGTGACGATGGTGACAGGCGCACATTGCTTGCCTCCTGGCTCACACTTATGTCCTGACTGCCATCCTCTGTTATATTACCTTCGGAGTCAGTCATATATACCCTGACGATACAATTGCGGGTCTCACTGAGGTTTTCGCGGACCGAAATAGTGAATGTACCGCCGTTCGAGCCGGAATAGGCGTCTATGTCGCACCAGCCGCCGGTACTTCCGATTACTTCCGCAGCCCAGCGGGTATTGCTTTCAACCTTTACCGTTGCCCGTCCGGGTGCAGCCCCGAACGACAGTTTCCCATTTGCATATACATCCGATTCCACATCCAGGGTCATGGTATGTGCAACCTTCTGCGGAACGTAAAGCTCATCAGTATTGTCGCTGCTGCATGAGGTCAGTCCTCCTATAAGTGCCGATGCGGCGAGCAGACCGAAAAATATATGTTTCATCATTGTAATTCAAAAATAATTAAAGCGATACTGAGAAACCTACCGAAACATGAAATCCTCCCCGGGTCATTTTACCCTGTGAGAATACTTCCTTTATGTCACCCTTTTCACCCATGGGTACGGCATATTCCGGAGTAATGAATAATCCTAAATGCGGTATGGGATGAAATGCGAGCCTGACTCCCGCCGACACATTGTTCTGCACGAATCCGTCACCGGGATAATCGCTTTCCTTGGCTTGCAGCCGCTGTATCAGGTATCCTACCTGCGGTGTCACCCCGAAACGTTCCGCGAAACGCAGCTGATAGCCAACACGTATGGCGATTTCGTCCATACGGTAATTGTACGCGCCCTGAAAGATATTGTCGGTGCGGTCATACCAGCTCACATCCTTGCTGCGTCCGAGACCGAGCGAATAGCTTGCCTCGATATTGACGTTATAGATATATCCGCCCGCCGTGAATGTGACGGCAGGATTATCGGGTAAAGTAATGGCGGCGGCAAGATAACCTGTTGTTTTCTTGACATACTGGATTTTACGCAAGCTCACCGTGTCGCGAAGCGTTTCACCCTGAGTGAGCTGATAGCGACGTGTTTCGGGATAATAGCCTCGCTTCTCGAATTTCAGGTTGTAGCGGCTCACCGGCAGCTGCATCGTGGGCAGCAGTTCGAACAGAGAGTCAGCCTGTGTGACGGTTACCCCCTGGTCCGGTTCGGTAACTACAGCCAGATAGCCGAGATGGGGCAGGGGAGCCTTTGCGGTCACCTTTTTCGAAGTCCCCGGCTCGACTGTGAATACCGTGCTCTGATCCTCGTGATCGGGGCGTTTTGCGGTGACCACATATGAACCGGCGCGCAGGTGTTTATGGAGCGAACCCACACCCTCGCGGCGGTCCTGAAACCAGAGTTCGGCACCGTCAGCCACCTCTATGTCCACATCACCGAACTTCATGTTCTCGTCCTCCATCTTAAGGGCGAATTCCGTATTTCCGTCACGGGTCAGAGTGACTATATCTTCGAACAGCAGCGAACCGAGTTCTGCCCTTACAAGATGTGAGCCGAGCGGCAGATGCATGTTTACCGGGGATTTCCCCACGGGTTCGCCATCTACCGATATATTGGCGTTGGGAGTCGATGCTACCAGAGTGACCTCGCGGCCCTCCACATTCAGAAACACCGAATAAGTTGTACCGGCTTCCGCTTCCATGCCTTCGAGCCAGAACGTCACCGGGTCATACTTGGGGTGAGTCACGGTAATCTTCTGTGTCCTCTCCGGTACATACAGCCATACTTCGCCCGGTCCCGCCTGCTTACGTCCCAGTACCTGGAACAGACCGAGGTCAAATCCGAGGCTCTCGTTGGTGAAAGGAGTATATATCTTGATAAGTGCGGCACGTTTACCGCTGTTTTCATCTATAAGCTCCGTACCTTTCAGTCGCGCGGTCAACTCGTTCGTCGCCGTAAAATCGCGGGTCTCCAGTTTCTGGGCGTTTGACGCGAGAGATCCGAGAAGAGCCAGAACCACAACTGATGCTTTAATTAAGTTCATGTGATTGAGTTTATTGATTGTTAGTGCACTATTATCTTTTTATTGCCTGCAATATACATTCCGGGGGTCAGACCGTCGACAGTCGCAGGCACACCTGGAGAGAGTGCGACTTTAGCCATCAATATACCGGTGGAAGTATATATGGCGATTTCACAGCTATGGGTGGCGGTCAGGCGTATGGTGCCCGGTGCCGGAGTTTCTACCAGCAGACCGGACGGATCGATGACAGGGAGTTCCAGAGCCGATGATCCGCCGAATACCGGCACGTAGCGGCGCATGGCACTGTCGTACACATAGGCTCCGAACGGCAATGTCTCCGCGCGGTCAGTGAATACCGATCCGGGACGCCATGATTCACCATCCTCGCCTAAGTCGTCACGATAGCTGTTGAGTGACAGGATATTTCCTTCGACCGGCATAAATGTAGCCCGGAACTCCATTCCGTCAATCCATTGCGAGTTTCCGGCGATACTGAATCCGGATCCTATTTCCACGTTTTCAGCCGTGAAAGTCACTTTGCCGTCAAGGTTGCAGTCAGCGAGGTATTCGGGACTGGAGGGCATGGAAATGATGTAGGGAACACCGGCACGTATGCTGTCGGCAGGTTGCCAGTCATCCGTTGTGGCGGTATACAGCCAGAATGGTTTTGCATCGAACCGGTTTCCGTTCCAGCTTGCGAACGGTGTGATTACTCCGTTCGTCTCATGCGTTATGCGCTGTGGAGTGAAGGGGAGTGCGATGGTTTCCCATCCCTGACAAACGCCGATCTCCGTGGACTGGGTGAATTCCTGGGTGTATGTCACCTTTTCAGCCTGCAGTCTGCGCCAAGCCATGAACGGGTAGCCCGGAGACAGCCGCAATTCCTTGATTGATCCGTTATTAAGAGCTTCGTTCCGGATCACTACATTACAGCATAAATCATCGGGAGCATATTCATTCCGGTCAATCCACAGGAGAAGATTGGGATTTTCCGCCTCGTTTATTCTTGCCTCGGGTACTTTGTCGTAGCCGTTCCAGATGACTCCGGAGAGTCGGGGCATTCCCTTGAGCAAACCGTCCGGAATATATGACAACCGTAGATTCACGATGCTGCTTCCTTCTAATGCACCGCTGCAATCTTCATAGAAATACGCACCCGACAGACTGAGTAGTGTGAGTGATTCGAAATAATCACTGATAAACTCAAGGTCAGTCCTGCTCAGATCTCCTACAATTTCATATTGGTCAGCGTCTCTGTCGGCTGTATACCCGTTTAGAAGAGCATATTCAAGCGGAATACCACCTATTACACCAGCACGGTAGCCGTTGTTGAAGTAATTGATCTGTATCGGGATGGGATGCGACCGGAAAGCGTTGTCCGACTCTATCCATGCCAAGCATTCTATGAAGAAATCAATCGGTTCCTGAAAGACACCGAGGTAGTGTCCGTATCCGTCTAAAACGACCTCTGCCACATCAGAGAAAGGATCATCATTTTGAGGTCCCACGCCCAGTATGTAGCCGTTGTAATCATATTCGGGTGGAGAGTGGAACAGCAGTTCCATCGTCACGGGATCCGAGTCGAAATAGTCTTCGTTTTCGGATAAGGCGATTGCGGTTACGTAGGACATCTCTTCCGAGACTTCAAATTCATATACACCAGACACATCTATGATCTGACCGGATATATCCAGCTTCAAAGTGTTGAAATGATCGTCAGTCGGCATAACAGTAAGAACACGGTGGCGGTAATCCGGCAACAGAACCGGTTGACTTACTGTATAATCGGCTTTGCGGAACTCAAATACGCATATTTCCGAAGGGAAGAAGCCGTCGCGGAAGCCACGTGCCATAACAATACAGTCTTCTGTCAACGGTAGCGGGTGCGAATAAAGTTCTGAATAATCTGTGGGTTCGCTTCCGTTAGTAGTGAAACAGATATTTGCATAGGGAGTTTCTGTGCCCATGTGAAGATGCAGGGCAGAGAAATCAAATTCTATGTCCGCCACTGTAAACTCTGCACGAACGAACTCGAATGTGGATACACCGGAAGGGAAGAAGCCGTCGCGGAAACCACGTGCTTTGACCGTACAATCATCGTATAATGCAATAGGTGCCGTGTAAAGCGG
>CAZKSF010000002.1:0-13967 GCA_964555405.1 uncultured Bacteroides sp. | reverse complement strand
CACGTGCCTTGACAACGCAATCCTCCGTCAGTTCAAGCGGCTCGGTGTAAAGCGGCGACTCCTCCGTCGGCTCACTTCCGTCGAGGGTGAACCGGATCTGAGCCTCAGGAGTAATTGTGCTTAACGTCAGATACGGCGCTGAGAAATTATAAGTCGGAATAGCTACGGTATTGTCCGAGAGTGTGAAGACAAATGTGCATATTTCCGAAGGGAAGAAATTCTCACGGAAAGCGCGTGCCTTGACAACGCAGTCCTCTGTCAGTTCAAGCGGCTCGGTGTAGAGCGGCGACTCCTCCGTCGGATTACTGCCGTCGAGGGTGAAGCGGATCTGCGCTTCGGGCGTAGTAGTGCTGAACGTCAGATAAGGAGCTGAGTAGTCGTATGTTATATCAGCTACGGTATAATCCGCCCGAATGAACTCGAATGTGCATAAATCAGATGGAGCATAACCGTTACAAAAACCACGTGCATTGACCGTACAGTCTTCGCTCAATGCAACAGGACCTGTGTAAAGCGGAGAGTCTGTCGTAGGTTCGCTTCCGTCGAGAGTATACCGGATTTCTGCTCCGGGAGTAGTTGTGGTCAGCGTCAGATATGGGGCTGAGAAACTGCAGACCGGAGTCGCAACCTTATAGTCATGTGCGGTGTATTCACCGACTGGTGAATCGTAGTAATTGATATGTGTTGAATATGCCTTTATGATGAATTCACCCGATTCGATAGGACCTGTGTACACCGTACTTGACTCATTGGGTTCACTGCCGTCAACCGTATAACGGATAACAGCGCCGCTGACTCCGGCAGAAATTGCAATCATACCATCGTCCGTCAAAGTAAACACAGGTGTCGGAAGAGTATGTTCCCAACGACGGAAAACAAAATAACTTACCCGAGAGTCCGTCAGACCTTCCTTGCTTGCATAAGCCTTTATGCGGCAGTTTTCCTCCGGCTCAAATGGTGTGGTATATACTTCGCTGTTTTCATCGGGATCGGTGAAGTCAAGAGTATAGCGGATAATGGCGTCGGGTGTGTCCGAGGTTATCTCTATCTTTCGGTTGAAAAAGGTAAATACCGGTGTTGCGGCATGATAGCTTGTAACCCGATAGCTGCGTATGGGGGAGAATTCCATACCGTCGGCATATGCTCTCGCCTTGACCAACAGATTGCTTTCTACGTAGACAGGAGAAGTGTACACCGGACTTTCTTCATCTGGATCGCTTCCGTCGAGAGTGTAATGAATAGTCGAGCCGGGAGTCTCGCATAATATCATAACATGTGTGTCGTCGTACATGCCGAATCGCGGAGGCGCCACCATGTTTTCAGCTACCGAACCCGGAGGTACAGGAGTACCCGGTTCGGAGGGATTGGAGGGATCGTAGTTATAGTCATAGTGAGCTGTAAGAGTGACTTTACGATCCGGCATAGTGTAATAGAATGATGATTCAGTCGATACCACCTCGCCACGGTCATCGGTCCAGTTTATGAAATTATACCAGTCATTATCTCTTGTATAGATACGATTGCTTGATCCTTCCGCTTTTTCACCACCACCATAAAGTGTAGCGGCTTCCGGAGGATCAGCTTCAAGAATCAGATAATGGTAAATTACGGGATCTATCGGTTCTTCAGGATTATTCGGATTATACTCGAAGTTCGCTACCAATTCGGTATCACGTTCCGGTATCACATAATCAAGAATAGTTGAAGTTGATATCACCTCACCGTCCACCGTCCAATTAACGAAAACAAAGCCTGAATATGCGTGAGCCCGATATGAATGTGTAGAGCCGGCTTCTAACAGTTCTGACTTATTGTACACCTCTACATATCCTGCATCGGCAGGAAAGACACGGTATGTCACTCTCGAATACTCCGGGATTTCCGGTGTAGAAGGTTCTCCTGGGTCTTTCGGATCATAAACGACTATGGCGGTAAGCATTACGTCCTTTGGAGGCATAACATAAGTAAACGACTGTTCCGTTGACACAGTATTACCCTCTTCATCCTGCCAGCGTTCAAACCGGAACCCGGTGTTAAGACTGATGTATACGGAAATGCCGGTTCCAAATGAATTGACTGTGGATCCGGGATATGTGGAGCCTCCATCCGCCGGACTACAGCAGGTAGTGAGTGTGAAATTCACTCCCGGTTCAGGCGGATCAGTAGGATTATATTGCGCTGACACCGCCATACTCCCCACAAGGAGCATGAGCAGTGGCAGCAATATTCTTAGTAACCTCATTTATGTTAAGGTTTTTATTTTACAATGGTTTTGAATGTGAGTCCGTTGACGGTCACAACATACACACCGGCCACAGTCTCTACACTGCTGAGTGAACCGTCGGCGGTGAAGCGATGAAGCACTGCGCCATCAACTGTATATACGGCTACTTCCGCACCTGCCGGGGCAGTGATTTCAATAACACCTTCACGTCCTACGACCTTGACAGCTTCGGCAGTGAGACCGTCGATTGAAGTGGTGGGCGGTGTGAAGCGGATAAAGAAGCGCGTATTGTCAAATCCTGCCTTGTCAGCAGTGAATGTATATGCTCCGGCTGACAGGTCATGTTCTATGCCGGTCTTGCTGTCGTAGATCCAGGCGTTCCCGTCAATACGTGTGGCGGCAATTGAATATGTCTCACCGGCAACCGGCAGATACACACCAAGAGCGACATTGCCGTCGGCATACGGGCGTTCGTTTATAGCCATCGGCTGGTTGTTATTCCCGATGGTATATATCTGGGCTACTGACACATCAAGACTCATGAACTTGGAAGCGTCCCGGTTTGCTTCATAGCCGAGGGATGCTGACTCGTTGAGAACTATGCGTGAGTAGTCGTCGGCATCTGTAGCTTCACCATGCTTTATTTCAAGATTCAGCTTGTGACGTTCGGGAGTGTTCTCGGCAGCGGCACGGCGCGGGGCACGGTTACGGTCGATCACCGTAGTAGTCTGACGCCCGAACAGCGGCATACCTAAAGTGAGATCGGCATCGGCTTTCTGCACGAAGAACGGCTGCATCGGGCGGAGTACATATGTGTCATCGCCTCTGTCACCGTCGTTGAGCGAATATGCACGGTAAGTTGAGCCGGTCCACACAGTTATAGGAGCCTGCATATCAATGTAATATATGTCGTAATATGTCGGGTAGGGATTGGCGACGAAGTTCCATCCGGCATTTGCCTCGGTGGGACATTCATGGTCATTGAGAGGAATATCCACCTGTTCCACGGAGAAAAAAGCGTCTTTATCGGCATTATCGACCGGCATATTCAGCCATCCCTCCTTATTTGCCTGTACGATATAACCTTCGCCGCGACGGAGCACACCGTCGGCAGGCATGTTGATCCAGTTGCCGGAAGTGGCATCGAGTGAAGCGCGACGTTCACCGTCGTAATAGCGGATTATCCAGGAATCGGTCGCTGAATGAGTAATGTCGCTCATTTTCACATCGCACACCGGAGCGAAGAAATACCACTTGTTAGCTTCGATGTAGAAATATGTGTTCAATGAGTCGGCAGTTGCCTGTGAGCTGTCCGACAGATAGAGTGCCGGATTCGTTTCGCTGGTCCAATATGTAAGTTTGTTGAATTGCTGTGCGGTCATCTTGTCGATGGTAAGCGAGCTGCCATCCATCATTTCCACGCTTGGTGAGCCGCTCATGGTGAAGCCGGGGCTCAGAATGAGGTTGCCGTAGAGCCGCCAGTAATCCTTGACGGATGCTTCCTCACCTGCTCTTGTTCTGGTAAATTGATACCAGTAAGGATCAGCTTTATATGAAGCGAGAGCAAAATCAGGAACGATCATCTCAACCTGACTTTTGTCAATATTGTTGAATGGATCGCCTCCAACTTTGGGTGGAGTGGGTGATGTAATTATTATTTTGGTCAGAGAACGGCAAGATCTAAATGCATCACTATTTAAATATTTGACTGAATTTATTTTTAATTCATTGAGAATACCACAGTTACTGAAGGCGGATCCATTTATCCTATTAATGTTATCTGGTAACTCAATTTTTTCAACCGGATTACTATCAAAAGCATAATCTGATATATAATCCATAGATGTTGGGAATACTATCTTTTCGGTTGAATTAGAAATGAAAGCCCAAGCGTCTATAATATCCAGTGACTCAGGAAATATCAATTCTTTGATTGCACAGTCAGAAAAAGCATTTCTTTCTATTTTTTTGAGATTAGCCGGGAAATGGACTACTGTAAGATTCTTACAACCACTAGCAACCCAATTTGGTAATATAGTTAAATTATCTGAAAAGTGCAGTGTTTTAATAGATTCACATCTACTAAAAGCATATTGCCCTACACTTGTAACAGTGTTGGGCATTATAAATTCCTCAAGATTTTTACAATCGTTGAAAGCATAAGCTCCTACAGTAATTAAAGAGGAGTTTTCCGCAAAAAGTACCCTCCGGATACCTGATGACTCGAAAGCTGAATTATTAATGGTTATAAGCATATCCGGTAAAATTATTTTATTTAAATAGCTACGTTCGGAGAATGCTTTTGAAGGTATTTCAGTTATCACTGCATCAGAAAAATCAATTGCGTGTATTCCTGTTAATTGCATGACAGTATTCCAGTCATCAGAGTTAAGTGTACCTGTAATCTTGACTAACTCCGCATCCTGCAGATTTTTATCTCCGAGTTGCTGGAGCAGACGGAGACCCAATTCACCGGGTTTAGTAATGTCTATATTATACCATGTTTGATCAAGGCGAATATTACGTATCCGGCACCAATAATTTGATTGAGTGTGAGCAGTCTGTGAGTATATCAATTGTACTGTATGGGTGCCGGGTTCTACAATTAATGAGTAGTATTTCCAGTCGCTATATCTATCCTTGAAGTATGTAAGTCCGTCAACTATCAGTTCCAAAGTCAGGTATGAAGAATTCATGCCCAATATTGACTCAAATGAAAAGATTGAAGTTCGGTCGACTGTGAAGGTCGTGGTTAGAGTGCTGGAAAAATCGTTTACATCATGATTATAACACTCTATATATCCGTCATACGCCATAAAGGGATAGTCCGGATCATTTTCCAATTCCAGAGGGAGCGATTCCTCCTTAACGGCAGCCGGTTCAAGTTCCTTATACTCCTTAACCATTACGCCTGACAGTGAGCCAAAGCGTGAGTCAGTATAGTTAGAGGCTGGGGTAAAAATAAACTCGATTGTATGTTCGCCTGCCGGGATATATCTGATTAAATATTCCTTCCACGAACTACTATGCTCAATCCGTTGTTCTCCATCAACCCTGACAATTATTTTATCCCCCCAATACTTTTGACCATTGTCCAATAAACATTGTAGATCGGTAATATAGGCTGAAGAATAGGTCATGGTGAGTTTCGATTCCCTATCGTTTACACTTGCCTGCATGTATGTGCCATCTTCCGACAACACCCATGGGTTTTCAGGGTCATTGATCCATTTTACGGCAGCGGACCCCTCTTTGACTATGGCAGCGCTTATATCATCCGATTCAAGTGCCGATGCCGGGAAGGTGAGTAATGTGATAATGGTAAGGATTAAGAATAATCTCAGTTGCCCCACTGCTTTTTTATAGGGCAAAGATCGGTTGTTTTTTAGTTTCATGTCTTGATATTTTTTTGTTATTGGTTTCAATAAGGTTAGTATAATGTTGTTAAATGAGTCATGAATGTGTGTATATTGGGCAAAGATATAATTTTTCCGCGAAATTACAATTATGGTTAGTTGTAAATTATGATGGATTTAACAGTATTATCGCTAATACTGCCTCATGTGATGTATGCGACGACTGATTAAAGTGAGGCGTAAAGGGCGTGAAGAGAGCTGCGACAGGTAGAGATGGGGAATGAATCGGCGGTATGGCTGAGTGCGTTCTTGGCGTAGTGGCGCATGGCATCGGAGTCGGTAGCCATACGGCGCATGGCTTCGGCAATGGCATGGCGGTCGCAGGACGGAACGAGCATGGCACTGCCACAGTTTTTGACGAGTTCGTCGGCAGGACCTCCCGATGTAGTGATGACGGCGCGTCCGAGTGCCATACATTCGAGAATGCCGCGGGTATAGGGATAACCGGTTTTTGCCGGATATACTCCGATGTCACAACCACGCAGTACGGCGCCTATATCATCGACAGGTCCTGTCCAGTTTACCCGGTTATCGAGCTTGGCGGAACGGATACGGCGGATGAGCGGCATGACGAATCGCCCGCGACCTTCGCCAGCGATCACCAGCCGTGCCGGAATTTCGGAGGAGATGGCAATGAATGAATCGATGAGTTCGGATATGCCGCTGTCGGGGGTAAGGAGTCCGTGGTGAACGAATGTCACTGTGCCGGTAGGATCGGATGCGGAGGGGAGGGGAGCGGTTTGCGCCGGAACACGGACACCGGGAGCAATGTAGTGAAGACGGTCGCCCGGATTGTAACCTGCCTCCTCAAGGCGTGAGGCTATCCAACGGCTGTTGACAACGATTGCATCGCAGGAATCGAGTGTCTTGCGGTCGGCGAGCGAAAGGCGGTCGGGGAGATCATGCAGTGTGACAACAGTGCGGATCTGTTTGTGTCCGCTCAATGATATGGCGCCGGAAGCGACTGATGCCGCTCCGATAGAGTGACTGTGTATGATGACTGGGGTGGTGACATCGCGCAATTTGCGAGCGAATTTTATAGGTGCCGTAACATATCCCAAAAACGATCCGGCGGACAGACGTACCAGCTCGGCACTGGCACCGAGAGCTTCGGTAAGTTCAATGGCTGTACGGAGTGTATCGCTCCAGTCGGGTTCAGATGTCAGCTGGATTATTTTCATCGGGAGCTGAGTTTTTATTTCGTTGACACTCCCGTGCCATACGGTAAGCGTTGCGGACGGCACGGAAATGCTCGCAGCTGATGTTTCGTCCCACCGATCCGTCCATCCAGCCTCCGCGCCGCAGATACATATCGGCAAATGCGCTGATGCCACGGATGAATGGTGTTATCGCTCCGATGCCGGGATTGCTCACGGCAAGCACGCGCGACTTGATGAGAGCGTGGCGCGTCTGGGTATCGCGGTACTCTTCGGGAGTCACACACTGATAGTGGAGCAGGTCACCGTGGATCGGTTCGGGATTGACCGAATCGCGGAAAATGACACGTTCGGAAATGTCGCGCAGATTCCAGTTGGCATATCTTTTGTCGAAAAGACGTATCTGAGGGTCGGGATACCATCCGCAATGACGTACAGGTGTGCCGCAATAAAAATTGAGACGGTTGACACTGTAGACGCGGTGAGTGAATCCCTCCTTCTTGAGTTGCTCGATAGAATGGCGCATTTCATCGGACACTACCTCGTCGGCATCAATCGAAAGTACATAGTCGTTTGTGGTGAGTGAAGTGGCATACTGACGCATGGCTCCGTAGCCTCCGAATTCCCGATGACTGATCCGGCAACCGTAATTGCGGCATATCTCCACAGTCCGGTCGGTCGACATTGAGTCGACCACAATGATCTCGTCAGCGATGGCACGAACCGATTCGATACATTCGGCAATGCGTCGCTCTTCATTATATGTCAGTATGGTCACAGAGAGTTTTGACATCCTTCGGATATTATGAGAGGTATAGGGTACAAAGTTACACTTTTATCGCGAATGAGAAAAAGTGACCGACGAAAAAAATTGGTGCCGGTGGTGCAGGGGAGGGGAGTGGCGCAGCGTTCCGTCCAGAGGGACTCCCCGAGAATGAAAAATTCAGGATGATTATGCGGATCAGATGTGAATATCGCCGTCTCAGCGGGTAAAATTTGCTGTATTATGGTGTGTGTCAGGAAGTAATGCCAATTTTGCCGGTCTGCGGCGATGCTTCAGATAATTTCGCGTTTGCACAACAACGAATGTTTGATTAAATTTGCGTACAATATTCATAATAATGAACGGATTCATGATAGAATGGACATGCGATGGAGTGGATATGCCCTCTGTCGATACCGACCTGCTCGACCGCTGGATCGAAAAGGTGGCACAAAAACATGACCGGATAACAGGACGGTTGGTTTACCTGTTCTGCAATGACGAAAAGATTCTTGAGATCAATCGCCGCTATCTCCAGCATGACTACTACACCGACATAATCACCTTCGACTACACCCGGGGTAAGCGGATAAGCGGTGACATGGCTATATCTCTTGACACTGTCGCAACCAATGCCGAGGCTATCGGTTGCGATTATGACACCGAGTTGCTACGGGTGATAATTCACGGCGTGCTGCATCTGTGCGGAATCAATGATAAAGGTCCGGGTGAGCGTGAAATTATGGAAAGACACGAGAATGAAGCTCTGGCTTTGCTGAGCCAAATGAACTGATCGCTATGACTTACGAATATGATGTGATTGTGGTAGGAGCCGGTCATGCCGGTTGCGAAGCGGCTGCCGCGGCAGCTCGTCTGGGTGCAGAGACTCTCCTTATCACATTGGATATGAACAAAATAGCTCAGATGAGCTGTAATCCTGCAGTTGGTGGAATCGCCAAAGGGCAGATAGTCAGGGAAATAGATGCTATGGGCGGTGAGATGGGAAAGATTACCGACCGTAGCGCCATACAGTTCCGTATGCTCAACCGTTCGAAAGGTCCGGCAATGTGGAGTCCGCGGGCGCAGAGCGACAGAATGGTATTCAGCCGGCTTTGGCGTGAGACACTGGAGCATATTCCCGGACTATGGATGTGGCAGGATGATGTGACGGGTATTACACTTGACGAAGAGAAACGCCGTATCACCGGTGTGAAAACCCGGCTCGGAGTAGAGTTTAAAGCACGTGCGGTGGTGATTACCGCCGGGACATTCCTGAACGGTCTGATGCATGTGGGCAGGGTGATGACTCCCGGCGGAAGAGTCGCCGAGCCGGCATCGACCGGTCTTACCGAACAGTTGCGCGAACTTGGATTTGTGACCGACCGAATGAAGACCGGTACTCCCGTCCGCATAGATGGCAGAAGTGTGAGATGGGAATACACCACAGAGCAGCCGGGCGATAATGACTATCATAAGTTTTCATATCTGCCCGATGTGACACGTGAGCTTCCGCAGTTGCCGTGCCATATATTGTACACTAATGCCCGCACACATGATATACTGCGAGAGGGGTTGCCTGATTCGCCTCTTTACAACGGGCAGATTCAAAGTATTGGACCGCGCTATTGTCCGAGTATCGAGACCAAGATCGTAACCTTTGCCGACAAGACCGAACACCAGCTGTTCCTCGAACCGGAAGGAGTCAATACAACCGAATTTTACCTGAACGGTTTCTCGTCATCACTTCCGCTGGAAGTCCAGGTCGAAGCGCTTCAGACAATACCGGCATTGGAGGATGTGAGAATATTCCGTCCGGGATATGCCATAGAATACGACTTTTTTGATCCCACCCAGCTCCGTCATACACTGGAGACAAAGCTTGTCGACGGACTTTATTTTGCCGGTCAGGTCAACGGCACCACGGGATATGAAGAGGCTGCCGGACAAGGTCTGGTTGCAGGACTGAACGCTGCGCTGGCAGTAAAAGGGGAGGAGCCGTTTATTCTCGGTCGCGACGAAAGTTACATAGGGGTGCTTATAGATGATCTCGTGACAAAAGGTGTCGACGAGCCTTACCGAATGTTCACCTCACGTGCGGAATATCGCATATTGCTACGTCAGGATGATGCCGACATGCGTCTGACTCCAAGAGCACACGCCATAGGATCCGCTTCGGATTTCCGCTATGAAAAGATGTTGACCAAGCGTGACCAACGGGATGCCCTGATAGGGTTCGCGAGGGATTTCTCAATAAAGCAAAGCATAATCAATCCGTGGCTCGAACAGCAGGGAGAGCAACCGTTGCGCCAGGGTTGCAAGCTGTATGATCTGCTGTTGCGACCGGGACTCGGTTTTGAAAAACTATGTCAGGGGGTTCCTGCTCTGGCTGATTTCATTGATGCAAACATAGAGAAAGAACGCCGCGACGAGATAGTGGAAGCTGCGGAGATACTGATAAAATATCAGGGTTACATCGACCGTGAACGTCTCATTGCCGATAAGATCCGAAGACTGGAAGAGATTCGTATCCGGGGGCATTTCGACTACAGTACACTTAATTCAATATCAACGGAAGCGCGGCAGAAACTTCAGAAGATAGATCCGGAAACCATAGCGCAGGCTTCACGTATTCCCGGTATTTCTCCAAATGACATCAATATTTTGCTGATGCTGATGGGGCGCTGATGGGGTTAATGTTTCACGTGGAACAATTTTGAATATCGTAATCATTCAATATAAAACTTATGGAATACATCAAATCGAAAATCCGCGACATTCAGGATTTTCCGCAGAAGGGAGTTCTCTTTAAAGATCTCACCACTGCTTTTAAAGATCCGCGAGCCCTTCATATTCTTGGTTGGGATCTTTCGCAACTCTACCGTGATAAAGGTGTGACAAAGGTTGTGGGAGTCGAATCGCGTGGTTTTATTTGCGGTTCAATTCTTGCATTTGAACTCGGAGCCGGTTTCGTTCCGGCGCGAAAGCCCGGTAAACTGCCTGCCGATACGGTTAGAGCAGTCTATAAGAAAGAATATGGTGAAGATGTGGTGGAGATCCACCGCGACGCTATCGGACCGAATGATATAGTGGTGATTCATGATGATGTGCTTGCAACCGGAGGAACTATGGCGGCTGTCTATGACCTGGTGAAAAGCATGAATCCGAAACGTATCTACGTCAACTTTATCATCGAGCTTGAGAGTCTCAACGGTCGTGCCAACCTCCCGGCTGATGCTGAAGTCGTATCGTTGATTAAGTACTGATAATTTGGCTAAGCATAAAAAATCGCCCGAACTTGAGGCTAAAATAGCCGTGCTGCCTGTCACCCCCGGAGTCTATACCTATTACAACTCCGAGGGTGAGGTCATCTATGTGGGGAAAGCAAAAAACCTTAAACGAAGGGTCTCTTCCTACTTTAACCGCACGCACGATTGTGTGCGTACCAATCTGCTGGTGCGTGCAATTGCTGATATGTCGTATATCGTCGTGCCAACCGAACAGGATGCGCTCAATCTTGAGAACTCCATGATAAAGGAGTACAAACCGCGATATAACGTGCTGCTTAAGGATGATAAGTCGTATCCGTGGATTGTGGTGACCAACGAGTGTTATCCCAGGGTGTTCATGACACGTCAGATGATAAAGGATGGCTCCAAGTATTACGGACCTTATACCGACACGGGTGCGGCGCGGATATTGCTTGATCTTATCAAGGAACTCTATCCGTTGCGGCATTGCCGCCATGCCATCACCCCCGAATACATAGCACGCGACAAGGGAAGGCTTTGTCTGGAATATCACCTTAAGAGGTGCCGTGGCTGTTGTAAGGGACTCGTCTCCCCGGAAGAGTACGGTGAGCAGATCGAACGGGTGAAGCAGATTCTTCGCGGTGATACCGCCGAGCTTCTGACGCATCTCCGCGACGAAATGACGAGCCTTGCCGAAGAACTCCGGTTCGAGGAAGCACATCAGGTGAAACTGCGCTACGACCGTCTGGAGCGTTATCGTGCGAAGAGCGTCATTGTAAGTCAGGTCATCGATCATATCGACGTATTCGGAATCGACGATGACGGTGCAGAGGCTTTCATCAATTACATGCACGTCAAAAAAGGTGCGGTGGTGAAAAGTGTTACCCTGCATTATAAACGACGTCTGGAGGAATCGAAAGCCGAGCTGCTGTCTTACGCGATGGAAGAGATCAGGCAATCACTCGGTGTGGACTTCGAGGAGGTAATCGTACCCGAACTCCCCGAGGTGCAACCCGAGGGGGTGAAATTCGTGATACCGCAGAGAGGTGACCGCGCGAAACTCCTCGATGTGTCGGAGCGCAATGCCCGGCAGTATAAAGTGGATATGCTTTCACAGATGGAACGCACCGATCCGGAACAGCGTACCGACCGGTTGATGGAACGGATGAAGGCAGACTTCCATCTCACCGAGCAACCGCGGCATATCGAGTGTTTCGACAATTCGAATATACAGGGAACAAATCCTGTCGCCTCGTGCGTGGTGTTCCGCAACGGTAAACCGTCGAAAAAAGATTACCGACATTTCAACATAAAGACGGTGGTCGGACCCGATGATTTCGCATCGATGAAAGAGGTGCTGACAAGGCGATATACCCGCCTGGTGGAAGAGGGTCAGGAACTGCCGCAACTGATAGTGGTGGACGGTGGAAAAGGTCAGCTAAGCGCGGCAGTGGAGGCTCTCGACGCAATGGGATTGCGTGGTAAAATTGCTGTAGTAGGTATTGCCAAGCGACTTGAGGAAATCTATTTCCCCGGTGACAGCATACCTATGTATATCGACAAAAACAGCGAGTCGCTCCGCGTTGTGCAGCATCTCCGCGACGAGGCGCATCGCTTCGGTATAACGCATCACCGCAACCGCCGCAGCAAAGGACAGACGGTGTCGGCACTTGACGAGATCAAGGGGATAGGCGCCAAGTCGCGCGACGCACTATTGCAGGAATTCAAAAGTATCCGACGCCTTGCCGAAGCCGATCTCGACAGCATTGCCGCCGTAATAGGTCCGGCACGGGCTTCCGTAGTGTTCAACGCATTGCACGGCGAAGGCGAATAAACTCCGGGCAGCATGAACGAAAAAATATTATTATAGATTTTTTTCTTTAATTTTTGTTGTCTTGGGAGATTTAAGCTAATTTTGTGATAATTATCCTTAACGGAACAACTCAAACAATCATAATAATCCTAATCAATTATCAATTATGTGGTTAACAAGCTCATCTATAGGACGTAAGCTCGTGATGGCAATCACCGGAGCCTGCCTTGTCCTATTCGTAACGTTCCATGTGCTGATGAACAGCGTGGCTATTGTATGGCCCACCGCCTACAATGTGATTTGCGCTTTTCTCGGAGCCAACTGGTATGCGCTTATTGCAACCGTAGGTCTTGCAGCGCTTTTCATCATTCACATCTGCTATGCAGTGTGGCTTACAGTGCAGAACCGCCGTGCCCGCGGTAACGAGCGCTATAAGGTCAACAGCCGTCCGCCGCAGGTGGAATGGGCATCGAAAAACATGCTCGTGCTCGGTATCGTAATCCTGGCGTTCCTTGTCGTACACCTGATCCAGTTCTGGGCAAAGATGCAGTGGGCGGAGATCACCGGATGTGAGTACGAAGGTCTCAATCCTGTTCTCGGTACCAAATTCATCGAACTTGCCTTCAGCCAGGTCTACACACCGATCGTCTACATCATCGGTTTCATCGCCCTCTGGTTCCACATGAACCATGGATTCTGGTCGATGTTCCAGTCGGCAGGATGGAATAACGCCATCTGGTTACCGCGTCTCAAGAAGATCGGCTGCTGGTGGACTACCATTGTAGTTCTTCTTTTCATCGCTCAGGCAATCGTGTTCACTGTAAACGCTCACAAAGGCACCTACAGCAACTGCCCCGCTCTTATCGAGCAGTACAACGAGTTCAATGCCGCCCACACCTCCGGTGTAGTATGCGGACAGCCCTCTCAGGAATGCACTCAGAGCTGTACTCAGGAATGCACTCAGGAATGCTGTGAGGAAATCGTTATCATCGACAACGAGTAAGTATCTATTAACCGAACATTCAAACCGAACAATATACAATGGCAGACTTAAAAAGTGTCCAGGGCATGACCGACTCAACGCCCATCATGAAGGACTACGCCGACATGGAGTCAGGCAATCTTCCCGAGTACGTCATCGACTCTAAGATTCCCGAAGGACCTCTCGCCCAGAAATGGACCAACTATAAGGCGCATCAGAAACTCGTCAACCCCGCCAACAAACGTAACCTTGATGTGATAGTTGTCGGTACCGGACTTGCCGGAGCATCGGCAGCCTCCACCCTCGGCGAGCTCGGCTTCAATGTAACCAATCTCTGCATCCAGGACAGCCCGCGTCGCGCTCA
>CAZKSF010000001.1:0-139422 GCA_964555405.1 uncultured Bacteroides sp. | reverse complement strand
CCAAGGAGAAAATCTTCATCTCTGATGAAAACCGTATCCTGATCCGCTACACCCTCGTTGAGGCACATTCGCCGACTACTCTGCGTTTCAAGCCCGTACTGGCATTCCGCGAAGCCAATTCGCTGGTGATAGCCAATGATCAGATCAATACCGAGATCACACCGGTCAACAACGGTGTTTCATGCTGCCTTTATCCCGGTTACCCCAACCTTTTCATGCAGTTGAGCCGCAAACCCGAGTGGACATCCGATCCCAACTGGTATATGGGCTTCGAATACTCGAAGGACCGCGACCGCGGCGAACCGTATATCGAGGATCTCTGGGTGCCCGGATATTTTGAAGTTCCTATCAAGAAAGGTGAATCCATTATCTTCTCGGCAGGTGTTTCGGAGGTATCGCCCCGGTCACTGTCAAAGATGTATGAGGCGGAAATAGCATCGCGTACTCCGCGCACATCATTCTTCAACTGTCTTAAGAACGCCGCCAAACAGTTCTACCTCAAGGACAAGAACGGTATGTTCATCATCTCCACATATCCTTGGGGTAAGGTACGTGCCCGTGACACGTTCATGGCGTTGCCCGGTTCGACTATCGCCATCAATCACCGCGATGATTTCGAGGCAATAATGGCAACTGCAGCCGAGGCGCTCGACCGCTTCATGAGTACCGGTGAAATCTCCGACCGTATTCATGGCATTGATCTTCCCGATGTTCCCCTGTGGTGTATCTGGGCAGTTCAGCAATACCGTAAATCCTACGGTTCGGCTGATACGCGCGAGCGTTATCTCCCCCTGATTACCCGTATTCTCGATTATATTTCGTCGAACCGTCATCCTAACCTACGGCTTGAGGAGAGCGGACTTCTGTTCACTGCCGGCTCGTCGAACCCCGTATCATGGATGAACGCGTCGCGTAACGGACATCCGATTGTACCGCGTACAGGTTACTTGGTTGAATTCAATGCCTTATGGTATAATGCCCTCATGTTCGCCGCTGCCATCACTGAGGAAATTCCTGAAATGGAGAGCAAGCGTCAGCAATGGAACGAGATTGCCGGACGTCTCAAGGAGACATTCGCGCCGACATTCCTCAACGACTACGGCTATCTGTTCGACTATGTCAACGGCAACTATGCCGATCCGTCGGTCCGTCCCAATATGGCTATCGCCATCGGTCTCGACTATTCACCCCTTGACCGCCGCCAGCGTAAAGGTGTGCTTGATGTAGTGACACGTGAACTTCTTACCCCCAAGGGTCTGCGTACGCTTTCGCCAAAGAGTTTCGGTTATCGTCCGTTCTATATCGGATCACCTGAGGACCGTGAGCTCGCCCTTCACAACGGTACGGCACGTCCGTGGCTCATCGGTTTCTATGCCGAGGCTTACCTACGTGTGTTCGGCATGAGTGGAGTAGGATATATCGACCGTATGCTCATCGGATTCGAGGACGAGATGTCAGGCACCGGATGTGTGGGATCGCTCTCACAGCTCTACGACGGTAACCCGCCATTCTCGGCACACGGCGCCATCAGCCATGTAGTGAATGTGGCAGAGGTACTCCGCACTTTGACCACACTTAAGAAATTCACCATGTAACACCCCTCGACCGTAAATCCATAACCAGATGAAAGCTTTAATGTTCGGGTGGGAATTCCCGCCTCATATCCTCGGCGGTCTCGGCACTGCCAGCTACGGTCTCACACGTGGTATGTGGGAGTGTGGCAACATGGATATAACCTTTGTGATTCCGAAGCCTCATGGCGACGAGGATCGCAGCTTCGCTCATATTATAGGTACTTCACAGACACCTATCGCATGGCGCGATGTCAGCCGCGAATATGTGGAGCAGCGTATCGGCAACGTAATGAGTCCGGATCTTTACTTCCGTTTGCGAAGCAATATCTACGCCGACTTCAATTATATGCGTACAAATGATCTCGGATGCCTCGAATTTTCAGGTCGCTACCCCGATAACCTGCTTGAAGAGATCAACAACTATTCGATATGCGCCGGCGTCATAGCGCGTACGCTCGAATTCGACGTGATACATTCTCACGACTGGCTGACCTATCCTGCGGGCATACATGCCAAGCAGGTTACCGGTAAACCCTTTGTGATTCACGTACATGCTACTGACTTTGACCGTTCACGCGGTAATGTCAACCCCACAGTGTTCGGAATCGAACGCGACGGTATGCTCCATGCCGACCACATTATCACTGTCAGCAATCTCACACGCCAGACTGTTATCGAGAAATACGGTATTGATCCGGCTAAGGTGACCACTGTCCACAATGCTGTAACGCCTCTCTCTCCGGAGTTGCTTGCCGTTACAGCTCCCAAACCCAAAGAAAAAGTGGTGACCTTCCTCGGTCGTATCACAATGCAGAAGGGTCCGGAATATTTTGTCGAGGCTGCCGCCAAGGTATTGAAAAACAATCATAACGTGCGTTTTGTTATGGCTGGTAGCGGTGACATGATGGACAAGATGATCATGCTTGCCGCAGAGCGCGGCATTGCCGACCGCTTCCATTTTCCCGGCTTCCAGAAGGGAAAGCAGGTATATGAAATGCTTAAGGCAAGTGATGTATATGTAATGCCTTCTGTATCCGAGCCATTCGGTATATCTCCTCTTGAAGCGATGCAGATGGGCGTTCCCTCCATTATTTCAAAACAAAGTGGTTGCGCCGAAATCCTTGACAACGTGATCAAGACTGATTATTGGGACATCGACGCTATGGCTGATGCCATCAACTCCATTGTTACCAATGACGCCCTTTACAACCAGTTGCGTGAGGATGGTCTCGAAGAGGTCAACCGCATTACCTGGGACAAAGCCGGTCAGAAAGTGATCGACATCTATAATAAGGTGCTCAACAGCTAAAATCTTCCGCCAAAAAATTTCAATCATGAAAGCAATTTGTTTTTATTTTCAGATTCATCAGCCGTTCCGGCTTAAAAGATACCGTTTCTTCGATATAGGAAACGACCACTATTATTATGACGATTTCGCAAACGACGACATCGTTACCCGTATAGCCCGCGACAGCTATATACCGGCTGCCGAAAGCCTTCTACGTATGATTGAGGCTAACGACGGATTCAAATGCGCTATCTCCATCACCGGTACCGCCATTGAGCAGTGCGAACAGTATGTGCCCGAGTTCATTGACCTTCTCAAGAAACTTGCCGCAACCGGTAAAGTGGAATTCCTCGCCGAGACATATGCTCACTCGCTTTCTTCACTTGCCGATCCCGAGGAATTCGCAAGTCAGGTTAAGGTACACGACGAAAAGATTCACGAACTCTTCGGCGTACGTCCTACCGTTCTCCGCAATACCGAGCTCATTTACTGCGATGACCTCGCTCCGCAGATCTATGAAATGGGCTACAAAGGTGTGATTACCGAGGGTGCAAAGCATATTTTGGGTTGGAAATCGCCGAATTATGTATATGCAGCAGCCAGTCAGCCTAAACTAAAGCTGCTTCTCAAGAATTCCAAGCTTAGCGACGACATCACTTTCCGTTTCAGCAACCACGACTGGGCAGAATATCCTCTCACAGCTGACCGATATATCGGCTGGATCGCAGATACCCCTGCTGACGAGCAGATAGTCAATCTGTTCATGAATCTCGAAACTTTCGGCGAGATGCAGCGCAAGGATTCCGGTATCTTCCAGTTCCTGGAAGCTCTTCCGCGTTTTGCTGCCGAACGTGGCATCGAATTCGTAACTCCGTCAGAGGCTATCAGCAAACTGAAACCGGTAGGCGAACTGTCGGTGATGCATCCTATATCCTGGGCTGACGAGGCACGTGATACTTCAGCATGGCTCGGTAACAAACTTCAGAAGGAAGCTTTTGATAAGCTTTATTCTGTGGCAGAGCGTGTACGCCTGTGTGAGGACCGCCGTCTGAAACAGGACTGGTATTATCTTCAGGCTTCCGATCACTTCTACTACATGTCGACCAAGCATATGGCTGACGGAGCCGTTCATTCACACTTCAGTCCATATGAGACTCCGTTCCAGGCATTTACCAATTATATGAATGTGCTCGGCGATTTCATTGTACGTGTCGAGGAACAGTATCCGCTTTCAATCGAGAACGAGGAGCTGAACTCTCTGCTCACCACCATCCGTAATCAGGAACGTGAGATTGAGACTCTCAATAAGGAAGTAGCATCGATGCGTCAGAACATCGACCACTTCAATGAAGAGCATGCGCTCCGTGAGCCTAAGACCGTTGAGGAGACACCGGCTCCCGCTCCCGCCAAGAAGCGCACCCGCAAGGCAAAAGCATGATCGAAGAATTATGATATAATTCATATTGAGTATTAATTTAGAATAGAGGATGTACCGTTAAGGCTGCATCCTCTATTCTGTTTTATCGGTTTTTCGTAAATTTGTGTATGGAAAAATTTTGCACTGATAAATGTGGAGCGCTTCTGCTTGCCCGTCTCGCCGGTGATTACGGGATTACTGATGCTGTTCTTTGTCCCGGGTCACGTAATGCGCCGGTAAATGTTGCTCTCGCTGCCCGGTTGCGCACTCACACAGCGGTCGATGAACGGTCGGGTGCTTTCATGGCACTCGGTATCGCACTGTCAACCGGTCGTCCTGTCATCTTCGCTTGTACTTCAGGATCGGCGCTCCTTGATGCGGCGCCTGCGGTGGCTGAAGCATATTACCGTCATGTGCCTCTCGTCATAGTGTCTGCCGATCGACCGGGGGAGTGGATTGACCAGGACGACAGCCAGACTATCCGTCAGCCACAGGCTCTCGCCGCAATAACACGCATGACCGTGGATCTGCCTGACAACAGCGGCAAAGCTCAATATATAAACCGTCTGATAAATCAGGCTTTCTCAGCTGCAACCGATTCTCCCGTACACATTAATATACAATTGAATGTTCCTCTCGGTCTTGAAGGAAAACCCGGCGACGATAACGCAAGCCGGTTAATCCGTTCATACCATACTGTTCCGACAGCCGCTTCGTTATGCGCAGATCTTTCAGTCGGACCTCTGATCCGGGAGCTTGCGGCACATCCCGACCACACCTTATTATATATAACAGGTCTGAACGCCGCCTTTACCGATATTGAAGCCATGGAAAGGTCGCTTCGCGTCATTGCGGATAGCGGAGTGACGGTAGTCGCCGAATTTCAGTCGGGTTTAAGGGGCGACTTCATAATACCTGCCGGAAATTGGAATCCCCAGTCAATGCCTGAAGTTCTGGTCACCTTTGGCGGGGCTCCCGTAATAGATCGGATAAAACGCTTTTTCCGTCATAATCCGCCGCGGCGTCATATACGTATTGCCGTTGACAATGATACCGTAATTGATACGTATCGCTGCCTTACCGACAGGGTAGCTGTTGATCCGTTGCCGTTTGTTGAGGCGTGGAGCGCTTCAGCTGAATTTTCTTCATCATTATCCCCCGTCAGGTCATTTGAAATCACAGAACCGAGCGGAAAAGAGCAACTGCTGGTAGGAGCTCTTATCGAAATGGCAGGCGGAATGGATATACATCTCAGTAACGGCATGACCGTCCGTCATGCACAGCACTTCCCGGTACCTGCCGGAGCTCGTGTGTTCTGTAACCGTGGGGTTAGCGGTATTGATGGATCCACATCCACAGCCATCGGTTGCGCGGCTGTGAGCCATAGGTCCACTCTGCTTATTACCGGTGATATGAGTTTCCGGTACGATATCGCTGCCCTCTCGCTTCCGGGTATACCGACCGGTTTCAGGATAGCGGTCATCGATAACCGAGGTGGCGACATCTTCCGCCATGTTCCGTCCACATCGTCACGAGCGTGCAGGGAGGAGATGTTCTGTTGCCCAGGCGGATATTTCCCGGAATTAGGAAAAATAGCGGATTTATGGCATTTTGATTACCGCGAAGCTGTGAATACGGACGAAATTTACTCATGGATGAGTACTTCGATTGACAAACCGTCAATCCTCAGGGTCATTAACCATAAGCAGGTGGCAATTGGAGCCAACAATTTGTAAGTTTTTGCCCTGTAATACGACTTTTTAGTTATAATCTTTAAAAACGTCATAAGAAATGTGTTAAACAACATGGTTTTGTTGCACATTTGGAATATATGAAGTAATTTTGTATTCAGATAAAGAAACCCTGATATGAAACGTGTCAGTTCTTTATCTGACTATGTAGAATCGCATTGTGCTTGCAGGTGTCATTAATGATTTCCGTATTTTGTGATACGGTGTCAATGCAGGTTTTTGTGATTCTAATTTATGTATTTGTATAATCAATCAAATATTAATCAATATATGGAGAAAAGGTTATTTCTGTTATTCGCAACATTCTGCCTGTTTATCGGCGCGTTCGCGCAGGTACAGGTAAAAGGTGTTGTTGTTTCGGCAGAAGACGACGAACCTCTGATCGGTGCTACTGTTCAGGTCAAAGGTAAGACCTCAATCGGCGTAGCCACGGATTTCGATGGTGCATTCTCTCTGAGTGTTCCCTCTTCCAAGAGTGTTCTTGTCGTTTCTTATGTCGGTATGAAGACCGTTGAAGTTCCGGTCAGCAATCAGCCTATGAGGATTGTCCTCGAATCAAATGCACAAATGCTTGGGGAAGTCGTGGTAACCGGTATGGGTACTCAGGATAAACGACTCTTTACCGGTGCAACCGCAAAAATGGATGCCGATGAAGTTCGTCTTTCCGGTGTTGCCGACATTTCCCGTTCTCTTGAAGGACGTACTTCGGGTGTGTCGGTGCAGAACGTGTCAGGTACTTTCGGTACCGCACCTAAGATCCGTGTCCGCGGCGCAACTTCTATCTATGGTACTTCGAAGCCCCTCTGGGTTGTCGACGGTGTGCCTTTGGAAGATGCAGTTGTCCTTGATGCTGATGAACTTTCGTCGGGTGATGCCGCTACTCTTATCGCATCGGCAATCGCAGGTCTCAATGCTGACGACATCGAATCGTTCCAGATCCTTAAGGACGGTTCTGCAACATCTATATATGGTGCGCGTGCAATGGCAGGTGTGATCGTCGTTACCACCAAACAGGGTCGTCAGGGTCATACTTCGCTCAATTATACCGGCGAACTTACATATCGTCTTAAGCCCAACTATCGTGATTTCAACATCTCTAACTCTCAGGAGCAGATGTCGATCTACAAGGAACTGGAGGCTAAGGGCTGGCTTTCGTTCGCCTCACTCGCCAATTCGTCGCAGTCGGGTGTGTACGGTACGATGTACAAACTCATCAACACCTACGACCCGAATACCGGCAAGTTCGCTCTCGATAACACTCAGTCGGCTATGAATCAGTATCTGCGCGATGCCGAATTCCGTAATACCGATTGGTTCGACCTCCTTTTCCAGAACTCAATCATGCAGAACCATGCAGTGAGCATCTCCGGAGGTACCGAGAAGGGTCAGTTCTATACTTCTTTCTCTTATCTTGATGACGGAGGCTGGTACAAGCAGTCTGACGTACAGCGTTTCACATTCAATGCCAACGCTTCGTACGATCTCTCCAAGACTCTAAAGTTTAAGCTTCTTACCAGCGACAGCTACCGTAAGCAGCGTGCGCCGGGTACACTCAGTCAGGAAACTGACGTAGTGTCGGGTAACGTATCGCGTTCGTTCGATATCAACCCCTACAGCTACGCGCTCAATACATCGCGTACAACCGATCCGTATGCTACGCTTACCCGTAACTATGCTGATTTCAATATCTTCGACGAGCTTGAAAATAACTATATCGACCTGTCGGTTGTGGATGTTAAGTTCCAGGGCGAACTCACATGGAAGCCGATTTCCGGCATGGATATCCGCCTCCTCGGATCGTTCCGTAACTCCACCAACTCCACTAACCACTATGTACGCGATCATTCTAACCAGGCAGAGGCTTACCGTGCCGGTATCGTTCCCGAGAATGCTACAATCCGTGCTTCCAACCCCTACCTTTACACTGACCCGGATGATCCCAACTCGCTTCCGATTTCAGTTCTTCCTAACGGCGGTATGCTGTATCACAGCGTCAACACGCTTACTCAGTATGACTTCCGCGGTACAATCAACTATAACAAGATTTTCGGCAAGCACCAGGTAGTTGCTTTCGGTGGTGTTGAATTCGGTAGTGTCGACCGTCATTACGAATCGTACGATGGTCTCGGTATCTGCTACGAAAACGGTAACCTTCCGTTCACCGACTGGCATATGTTCAAACAGATGGTAGAGGAAAACGGTAACTACTTCTCGGATCAGACCGCCCGTTCACGTAACCAGGCTTACATTCTTAACGGCACTTATGTGTTTGACAACCGCTACGTGCTTAACGGAACCTACCGTTACGAAGGTTCGAACAAACTTGGTAAGACCCGTCAGTCACGCTGGCTCCCCACATGGAACCTCTCAGGCGCATGGAACGTCGATGAGGAATCATGGTTCCAGAACCCGGTTCTTGCAACTGCAAAACTCCGTGTAGGTTATTCGCTTACTGCCGATGCCGGTCCGTCGAATGTGTCGAATGCAGCTGCTATCTACAATCCTTCACGTCCCTGGCGTCAGGATACCGAAGCATACGAGCTTGCTATCTCGCTTGACGAGCTTGCCAACGCAGAGCTTACATATGAAAAGAAACACGAGTTTGACCTCGGTGTTGACCTCGGTTTCCTTCACAACCGTATCAACCTGGTGTTCGACTGGTATGTGCGTAATAACTACGACCTTATCGGACGCGTCTATACTGAAGGTGTCGGCGGTATCATCCAGAAATGGGCAAATGCCGCAAACATGAAGTCACACGGTGTCGAGTTCACCCTTTCGACCCGTAATATCCAGACCCGTAATTTCAACTGGACTACAGACTTCACCTTCTCTTATGCAGTCAACAAGATCACTAACCTGAAATCACGCTCACGTGTGATTGACCTTGTACAGAGCTCCGGCTTCCCTCTCGAAGGCTATCCGGTACGTGCCATCTTCTCAATTCCTTTCGTAGGACTCAACGAAAAGGGTCTGCCCGTCATCATCAATGAAAAGGGCGAGGAGACAACTCACGATATCAACTTCCAGGAATTTGACAAACTCGACTTCCTCAAATATGAAGGTCCGGTTGATCCTCCTTACACCGGAGGTCTTGGAAACATGCTTTCATGGAAAGGCTTCCATGCCAATATCTTCCTTACCTATGCGTTCGGAAACAAGCTGCGCCTTGATCCGGTATTCTCCGCTGTTTACAGCGACCTTTCGTCGATGCCGCGTGAGTTCATGAACCGATGGGTTAAGCCGGGTGATGAAAATGTTACAAGTATTCCCGCAATCGTATCGAAGCGTGAATATTACAACAACACTCAGATCGGTTACGGCTACAATGCCTATAACTATTCTACAGCCCGTGTTGCCAAAGGTGATTTCATCCGTCTGAAGGAAATATCGCTCACTTACGATCTGCCTCAGGCCGCTACCAAGGCACTCCGTATCAGCAATGCTTCTGTCAAGCTGGCTGCAACCAACATGTTCCTGCTTTATTCCGACAAGAAGCTCAACGGTCAGGATCCTGAGTTCTTCAATACAGGTGGTGTTGCATCGCCCAACCCCAAGCAATTTACTTTCACTCTCCGTTTCGGACTCTGATAATTAGATATTCCGCGATATGAAATTAACAAAACTGACATATATATTTGCAGCAGCAGCCACGATGGCTCTCACTTCGTGTGACGACTATCTGGATACAGTGCCCGACAACCGTGTGGAACTTTCCACCACCGAGCACCTGCGCAAGCTCATGAATTCGGCATATCCGTTAGGCAATTACGCCTGGCCGTGTGAGATTTCGAGCGACAATATTGAGGATAACAACTCTCCGGATGAGGATGGTCTCCGTTACAACCTCTCATCCTACAGCCGTGCTGACGATGAGATGTTTGCCTGGGAACCTTGTCTGTCAAACTCTGACAATGACTCACCTTCCGATATCTGGCAGACCAATTATCTGTCGATAGCCAATGCCAATGCTGTTCTCGAACGTCTTGAGCAGATGGAAGAAGAGCAGGGCGGCAGACTTGATGAGACGCAGCGTGCCCTGCGCGGCGAGGCTCTCGTGCTCCGTTCCTACTGTCACTTTATCCTTGCCAATGTATTCTGCGAGGCTTACCGCGGTCCGGATAAGAGTAAGAATATTCTTGGTATTCCCTATGCTACAAAACCCGAAACCAAGGTGCAGCCTCATTATGAGAGAGGTAATCTTGCCGATACTTATGCTATGATCCAGAAGGATCTTGAAGATGGTCTGCCGCTGATCAGCAACAGTCTCTACGAGATTCCCAAGTATCACTTCAATACTTCGGCAGCCAACGCTTATGCGGCACGTTTCTATCTTTTTACCCGTAATTACGAGAAATGTCTTGAGCATGCGAACATAGCGTTCGGCGGTGCTGATGTAGATGTCAGCACAATGCTTTGCAATGTATGGAATCATCTCGGTGACTTCTACTATATCAGTGACTTCGGCAAATATACCCAGAATATCGACAAGAGCTGGAACTTTCTTCTCTTCGCTACTTATTCGCAAGGCTTCCGTCACTATGTGAACAGCAAGCGTTATCACGTGATCCGTAATGCTCTTGCCGGCACTCTCAAAGGTGCAGGTCCGTCATGGCAGAAATTCTCATTCCGTCTGACAAACGGTAAGGGTGGTTCATTCTACATGAATCCCTGTTTCAACGGTGCGTGCGGTGTCAACGGACAGTCGGAATATGGTTCGTATTGCGCGGCTACAGTATCCGAGCAGTTCGAATATACCGATAAGGTTGCCGGAATCGGTTACACCCACGTAACCCGCCCTGAATTCACTGCCGATGAACTTCTGCTTACACGTGCCGAGGCAAAATTGTTCCTTGGTGATGTGGCAGGATGTATGGCTGACCTCAGGATCTGGGACAAAAACCGCCAGAACAATACTTATGCCAACGCTCAGAAAATGGTATATGAGGAATTCACCGACCAGCTCCTTATAGATTTCTACAAAGGCGAGAGCCTGAACGGTGAAGCGATCAAAAAGGAAATCGTTAAGCCTATCAATATTGACGAGGTATTCCCGTGTGCCTATTCAGTGACACCTGACATCGAACCCTATCTGCAGTGTATCCAGCATTTCCGTCGCATAGAAACCGTGCATCTTGGCATGCGTTGGTTCGACATCAAGCGCTACGGTATCGAATTCAGCCGTAAGATAGGTAAGGATAAGGTTGACAGGCTCACGCTCTTCGACCCGCGCCGTGCCATCGAGGTGCCGCAGGAGGTTATAGCCGCAGGTATGCAGGCGAGCCGTCCCGATGCCGCGGCACAGGGTTCAATCAAGGATCAGCCCAAAATGACCTGGATCCGTTAATAAGTCAAATCTTAATCGAACGAATCGAAAATGAAATTAATTAAATATATTCTTCCGTCAGTATTTGCCGTCGCTTCCTTAGGATTATCTTCGTGCAGCGACGACAAAATGGGGGATACCATTTTCCCCGATGTCCCGGTAAACGCTGATCCTTCTTCATACACATATAAGTTCGATACATGGCTCAACCGTAATTTCCGTGATGTCTACAACCTTAACATCTTCTATAAGATGAAGGATGTGGAAACAGATATGAATTACAACCTTGTGCCTGCGACTCTCGATCGTGCCCGTGACCTTTCGCTTCTTACGAAGTATCTCTGGTTCGATGCATATGGCGAACTTGTAGGTGAAGACTTTCTCAAGACATATGGTCCGCGTATCATTCACCTGATCGGATCTCCCGCTTATAACCCGACAGCAGGTACCGAGATCCTCGGTCTTGCCGAAGGTGGTCTTAAGGTGTCGTTGTTCAAGGTCAACGAAATGCAGCTTGATGATATCAACATGCTCAACGAGTATTACTTCCGTACTATGCATCATGAGTTCGGACACATCCTGCACCAGACCAAGAGCTATCCCACCGAGTTCAACACTCTGAGCACCGGTCTTTACGATACCTCCAACTGGCAGAACAAGAATGGCGGCATGATGGCATCGTTAGGCTTCATAACTCCGTATTCAAGTTCGGAAACCCGTGAAGATTTCGCCGAGACAATCGCCAACTACCTTACACGTACCGATGATCAGCTTGCCATGCTGATGTGGTGCGCCGGACAGGGCTGGTCGAACGGCAAGGATTCAACTGATGATTCCGATGATGACGAATCCGACGATTATTACTCGTATTACTATTTTGAGAATGACGATGCCCGCAACAAGCAGGAGAAAACTTATATTCTCAAGTTTGCCGACCGTCCGGTATTGAACAATAAGACCGATTTCCGTATCGGCGTTGTCGAAGGTGACAATATCAGCCGTCGTCTCCGCAAGGATGTCTTCCTGACTAATCCTGAAGATACCGAGGCTTATGTCGCCGCTCTCACCGAGACTCTCATGAACGAGAAACGCAATCAGGAAGCCAAAGCGACTTACAACGGTCTTACCTATGCCCAGCTCAACGCCGCTCAGAAAGCTCAGATCGACAAGATGCTTGTAGGACTTCAGTTCGTAGTTCCGTGCGAGGACAAGGATGGTACTGACGGCGCCGCGAAGATACTTCAGAAACAGAATATCGTACGTAACTGGTTCAAAGATGTCTGGGGACTTGATTTCGACAAACTCCGCGAAATTGTCCAGGAACGCCAGCGTAACAAAGACAAGGGGCTTGAGGTGCTTCGCGCCGAAGTTGAGTCAATACAGTAAATCATAAGTCCACGACGTTTAAAATCACTGAAATAAATGAATAAGAAATTATATATTTTACCGGTTCTGGCATTAGCGGCGGCTCTCTCCTCGTGTGAAAACAAGGAAGATATGCTGTTTAACGAATCGGCGGCCGACCGTCTCGACACGGCTAAGAACGAATACACCAAACAGCTTTGCGCCAATGGCGGAGCCTGGCTGATGGAGTATTTCGCCAATAGTGAAGAGCCCGGTTATCTGATGGTGATGGAATTCGATAAGAATGGTTCTGTCAATGTCACCGGCAATAACAAGTGGCTTGACTATAATCTCACTTCCGACCGTTCGTCGTTCGAAGTCATAACCGATGACGGACCTGTGCTTTCTTTCTCCAGCTACAACGAAGTGTTCCACATATTCTCTGACCCGAACAACATTACCGGTCCGTATGCTCCTACTAACCCGGAAATGAACAACGAGGATATCAACGAGACCGGTTACGGACACAACGGTGACTATGAGTTCAATATCATGGAACTTAACGAGAGTTGCGACAGTCTCCGTCTCCGCGGCAAAAAACGTGGAATCACCACATGGCTCATCCGTCTGCCCGAAGGTACAGATGCCGGCGCTTATCTGACTGAAATCACTGACAAGGCAGCCTCTCTCCTTTCATCAAAGTTCCCGAAACTTTATCTCACCACAACCGAAGGTGAAGTTTTCGTGGTAAACAATGCTTATACCGGTGTGATGAGCGCATATCCGCTTGCCGGTGACGCCATCACTCAGACTACTTCAGGCAACGCGCTCATAACCGACAAAGGTATCCGTTTCATGAATACTTTCAAGATCAATCATGCCGATGCGAGCGCCGATGAGTATGAGCTGAAGGAGATGTCCGTTCAGGAAGACGGAACCCTCGTTTCTCCCGACGGATCAGTACTGACTGCTCCGACCCCTGTTGAACTTCTGAATGAAGGAACCCGCGAGTGGGTGGTTGATCAGGAGACTTTATCCGGAGAGTACAAGACACTTTACGATCAGGTTGCTGCCGAAGCCACTGAAAAATGGGCAGGAAAACGCGATCTCAATTCAATGAGCCTCGCTTTCCGTAACCTGTCGGGTGTAGGATACATACCGGTGTTGCGACTCCGTTTCGCCACATACGCTGTAGAATTTTACTTCCGTTATGATCAGACGGAAGGTGAGCACACCACTCTTACATTCGTTGCGAATACATCCAATGCCAACACGTTCATCAAGAGCCTGCCGACATTGAAATCGTTCGCTGACCGGATTCTTGCGTCCGACTTCACGGTAACGACATCGACTCCGCTTCAGCCCTCAAGATTATCGTTTGTCGATGCAAAGGATTCTTCCGCTAAGTTTGAAGCTGACCTTCAGTAATATCAAGCCTTAACGGTATGCCGTCTGTAAAACTGACGGCATACCTTGTATTTTTTGAAAACATGTTTTATTAATCATAATTAATCAACCTATGAATTATTCTACTTCAGTTCTGGCAGCTCTTGCCATCAGTCTCAGCGCGGGCGCTACAGCTCCCGAGGCTCTGAACAAGCAGGTTCCTGCAAGTGTGCAAATTCCCGCTACCACTGAGCAAGTCACTCTCGACGCAAGCGCTAAAACCATTTCTCCTGTGGTGAAAATGCGTGACGCCTCATTCAACGGCAAGGCAAAGGTTGCAGTCCGTGCGGCAGGCGATGTTTCTTATGCGCATCCTACACCTTTCCGTACCGGTCTTTCTACCGAACGTCGTTCTTATTCCGGTGTCATGCGAGGCGGCGCCTATATCCCCGTTACCTGGAAAAATACTTCTACCGTAACCGGTGATTGCGAATGGAACTTCATGGAAGAACTTTATGACACTAACGATCTTTCACTGAATCTTCCTTTCGAATATTACGATTATCCTACCCTCACAATCGGTGACGAAACCTTTGTTTACACTTTTGTCGGTAATGACGGTAACAACTATCCGTATGCATATATGGCAGGAGGTAGCAATGCAAACCTTTTCGGTCCGGATGATTTAGATTACGGTATCCAGACATTTACAGATCCGACTTCTGGTTCATGGATGGTATTAGATCTCTTCGGTTATCCCACTGATGAGTCTTGGAAAGAGTATTACGGTGAAAAAGCTCCCGACGCTGAAGTAACAGGTATGTGTAACGTATTCCCCGCTCCGAACTCGCCTTATTTTACCACTAAGATGTGGGCGTGGATGTCCGTTAAAGCTGACCAGGATTTCCCTCTGAATGTCACTATCTATGAAATAGAGGAGGATGGTTCGATCGGCGAGGCTATCGCTTCCGGCGAGACTCTTGTTCCTTCGACCTCGGACGGCATGATAGAGTTTGACCTTATGGCACTTGATGAGGATGGTCTGGAAACCGAAGAGCCTATAACCATTTCTACAGCTGTTGCTGTCGTGTTGAGCGGCTTTGAAGGAAGCGAAGGTCTTACATCTCTCATACCGGTTTCACAGCCCGGACATGTAATGTCCATCGACGAGTGGCGCAACCATAATCTTCCTTATCCGAATCATGCCTACACAGTAATCTCCGGTACTCACAACGGTGAAGAATTTACTGAATATGTTCCGCAGATTGCTGCATATTACACTGACCAAACACATACAGAGCTTATTCAGACTTCTGACTACGGTTTCTTCCTGGATGCAACATTCGCTTGGTGTGTGCCTGTCGACGGCAATACCGTTATCACTGTTCCCGATGAAGGCGGTGATGTAGTGGTTCCTATCGAAAGCTACTGGCTCCCCACTGCTTATTCAGTATACAATTATGCCGAAGCTGATGCAGAATGGATTTTTGACATCTCAGGCAACACTCCCGCTGACGAGGATTATATCGAATTTATTTTCAACTGCGACGCTCTTCCCTCAGACGTAGAAGGCCGTCAGATTGATCTGACATTTGAAGCACCCGGTATCAAGCCTCTTACCCTTACACTTGTTCAGGGTAAGCCCACTGCAATCAGCGGTGTTAACGCCGACAAGAATGTACAGTCAGTCCAGTACTTCGATATGATGGGCCGTAAGCTTAATGCAGCTCCTGAAAACGGTCTCTATATTCAGAAATCAGTCATGACCGACGGTTCTGTCAATGCTGTAAAGGTAGTAAAATAAACATTTCCATATATTGAAGTTCTGATGTTCCGGTGTGAGCCGTTAACGTCAGAGATATTAATGATGAGGCTGTGCCGTCCGGCACAGCCTTTGTCATGTATAAAAACGTCAGTTTAATATTTGTTAAAATCAAAAAAATGTTGTTTGAAGTGAGAAAAAAGATTAATTTTGTCAAAAACTAATACCGACTGCTTTATTTTATAAATAAATTCCAATTAATTAAACAATCAATCATGAAAAGACTTCTACTTTCAGGACTGATGTCGGCAGCGCTATTTGGCGCATATGCTGTCGACTATTGTACTGTGGAAGGAAACATTGCCAACAACGGTCGTTGTACATCGGCGTTGACAATCACTACTCCGACAGGCAATACAACAATCGCCGACCTCCAGCAACCGGGCGGCGCAGTTTACTGGGACAAATCAGAAATCAAGGTCGTTGCAAATGCAGGTGATGAAATTACAGTGACTCCAGAGGGTTCAGGCTCATGGATGCACAACTATCTGTTTGTCGACTACAACGGCAACGGTGATTTCCTCCCGTCATGGAACGCTGAAACCCATCTGCTTAATGCAGGTTCGGAATTGGTCGCATTCTCATTCTATGATCCCGCCGGCGGTGACAATGGCTGGAATTCCTTAGGTGAGGAAGTAACCAGCAATGTCGCTGATCCGTTTAATTATCCATTGACCTTCACTATCCCGTCTGATCTGGCTGACGGTGATTACCGTGTGCGTTACAAGGTTGACTGGAACAATATCGATGCATGTGGAGTCGGTGGTCAGGGTATCGGAACTAATGGCGGTGTCCTCATAGATTTCACCCTCCAGGTAGGTGAAGGCGGTGAAGTGAAAACTGACGGAACCACTGTAGCAATAAATGTAACCGGTGCAGGTAAGGGTTCGGTTAAAGTTGTCAATGCGAATGACGGAACCGAATACACCGCCGGCAGCATAATTCCTTTCGGTACTTTCTTCAATATCGAGATCGTTCCGGAGGAAGGTTCTTATATCGTAAAGGCAGAGTCTGTTGAGGATAATGAAGTATGGGATCTCACATCTGAATATCAGAATGCTGACGGTTCAATAACTGTTAGTGGCTGGGATTCAGTTTCGGACCGCCTTACAATCAATGTTGAATTCGGTGTACAGGCTGTCGGTCCGGATATCGAAGGCAATGTGGCAATCCGCATTCCGGCTGTAGGCGACATCCTTACTATGAACGGAACCAAGTATCGCGAAGAGTTCTATCGTCTCGAGATACCCAATGAGGTGCTGTTCAACACAGGTGCGTCAACAGGTCCGACATTCACTATGTCAACCTGGATCCGCTTCAACAGCTTCCCCGATGTGACCGACGAAAACGGTTCGCAGATCATGGGACATCGCGCTCACCAGTTTGACAACCTCAACGGTTCGATGCTGATCATGTACAACGCCGATCACAAGCTCTGTCTGAAGTCAGGTGCAGGCAACACAAACGCTACTTCCGACTTCGCAATCGAAGCAGGCAAGTGGTATTACCTCACACTGAGCTACGACGCTGAAAACGACAACACATTCAGCATCTACTGCGACGGTGAACTCGTTATAGAGAAAGCAAACGGCAAAGCATGGTCGCTGTTCATGGATACCGACAACCTGCATCCCGAGTGTGGTAGCATGTGGTTTGTAGGCGGTAGCGTTACCGACGTTGACGTTGACCAGGTAGAATTCTACAACAAAGCTCTCAGCGCGGCTGAGATTGCAAAAGCTATGGACAAACCTGCAAAGGTTGAAGGTCTTGTAGCTGAATACGACTTCGACAAACCTGCTGTAGGAACTGCAGGTCAGTTTGCAAGTGTAGTTGAAGGAGCTCCCAATGCTACCTTCCGCAAGATCCAGGGTGGTGTCGCTCAGGGTGTAATCGCGGTTAAGGGTTGCTCGGAAGTTTCTCCCGAATATACAGCCGGACGCGTAATTCTCGAGTATTGTACATATGAAGGCAACAATAATCACGGCGGTCGTGCCACTACAGCTCTTACATTTACCAACAGTCTCGGTCAGGTATTCGAAGTACCGGTAGAAGGTAAGGAAATCTATCACGATCTTACCGACTATGTTGTAGAAGTATTCCCCGGCAATACAGTTGTAATCAAACCGACAGCTGTCGGCGAATGGATGCACAGCTATGCATATGTTGACTTCGGTCAGGATGGTGCATTCTCGTATGACATAAACGAAGATGGCACTCCGGTAGCAGGTACTGATCTCGTTTCATTTACCAATTACAATGTTGGCGGACATTTCGGTGGCAGTGATCTGTGGGTTAACTCACTTGGTGATATCAAGAATGACGGACACTCTAACCTGAGCGATGTTCTTCCTGAATTCACAATACCCTCTGATCTCGCAGCCGGTGACTACCGTCTCCGCTTCAAGATTGACTGGAACAACCTCGATCCCTGTGGTACTCCGTTTGATTCACCGAGCAATACTCTGAATCAGAATGGTGGTGTGATGGTTGACGTTACACTGCGTGTAAACGACGCTCCTACCCGTACAGTAACGGTGTTCTGTAACGAATATGCTCTCGGAACAGTAGAATTTGTATCTCCTGAAAGCCTCAATGGTATGGATGTAAAAACTCCGCTCCCTGTTACCGTTAAGGCAACCCCGAACGAAGGCGTTGAGTTCGTCAACTGGTCAAGTCTCACTACCGGTGAAATCCTCAGCACAGAGGAAACTTATACTTACACCGGCGCAGAAGATATTTATCTGTGGGCTTCATTCGGTTACAAGCTCTATCTTGTAGAAAACGGAGGTCAGATGATCGCATACGGCAATTATGGTACTGATGATGCCGTACTTTACCAGAATGGCTCAAAAGTACCTTATGGCAATATGGTTACAGTAGAGATCCGCGAACCGTCAGGCTTGCAGCTGAAGCGTGTCATCCTTAATGACGAGGATGTAACTGACGAGGTTAAATATTATGAATCGGGTATTTTCTTCTCGTTCAATCTGACTGAAACTTCTGTACTCGAAGCTGAATTCGGCGAACCTGTTTACAAATTCACCGCTGATATCACCGGTGAAGGTACTTGCTACGTATCTGCTTCGGAAGACGGCGAGACTGTAGATGTAGAGAACGGTCAGGAAATCAATATCGAAGGTGACGACTGCTACCTCGTAGCTGTTCCGGCAGAAGGATGGTCACTCGCAACCCTCGAGATTGACGGTGTAGAACTCACTCCGGAGGATGCTGATTCAGTAATTGAAAACCGTATCATCTATTACTGGGCAACAGGCGCTAACATTAAGGTTGATGTTGTATTCACTCCCGATACAGCTATCGAACTCATCGGCGCTGACGCTGCAGAAGCTGAGTTCTTCAATCTGCAGGGTGTTCGCGTCAACTCTGATAACCTCGTACCGGGTGTTTATCTGATGCGTCGCGGCAGCGAAACCGTTAAGGTTCTTGTGAAGTAATCACATAACAATCCTATAATTGCGCTACGCAATCCGACTTTTGTCGGGTTGCGTAGCTTTTTTATTAAGAAAAAGTACTATATTTGCGGTAGTAACAAAATATATCAAGATGACTCAGATAAATCAGTCACAGGAAATGCCCGATCTTGACTGGGCAAACCTGAAATTCGGATATTTGCCGACCGATTACAATGTCCGTTGCAGCTTCCGCGACGGCAAATGGGGCGAAATAGAAGTATCATCTTCCGATAAGATCGAGATGCATATGGCGGCTACCGCACTTCATTACGGACAGGAGATATTCGAAGGTCTGAAGGCTTTCCGTGGAGCAGACGGCAAGATTCGTGTATTCCGTGTACGTGATAATGCCAGGAGACTGCAGGAATCGGCAAAAGGGCTGCTGATGGAGCCGGTTCCCGAGGATCTGTTTGTCCGCATGGTCGAGATGGCGGTCAAACTCAATGAGCGTTTTATTCCGCCATATGGCAGCGGCGCTTCTCTATATATACGTCCTTTGGAAATAGGTATGAGCGCCCGCGTGGGTGTACAGTCGGCAGACGAATACCTCTTCGTGATTCTGGTTACTCCGGTAGGTCCTTATTTCAAGGAAGGATTCAAGCCTACGAATATATGTATTATGCGCGAATTCGACCGTGTGGCTCCCCGTGGGACCGGACGATGGAAGGTAGGCGGAAACTATGCCGCGAGTCTCACCGCCGGTGACCGTGCACACAAGCTCGGCTATTCGGCCGTGCTTTATCTTGACCCGAAAGAGAAACTTTATCTTGACGAATGTGGTCCGGCAAACTTCTTTGCAATCAAAGACGGAAAATATATTACGCCGGCAAGCGAGTCCATTCTGCCGTCGATAACCAACATGAGTCTTATGGAGCTTGCCGAAGATCTGGGCATTGAAGTTGAACGCAGGCAAATTACAGTTGATGAACTTGCCGATGTGACTGAGGCTGGCGCTTGCGGTACAGCGGCTGTCATATCTCCGGTTGCTGAAATTCATGACCTGGACAACGGACACAAATACATCATATCCGAAACCGGAGAGGCTGGTCCGGTGAGCACCCGTCTGTACAATCTGATCAACGATATCCGTCTGGGACTGGCTGAGGATGTTCACGGATGGAATACTATCATAGAGTGAGATGACCGTCGACGAACTTATAGCTAAATATTATCCCGCAGGCAGCCGTCTGCGGGATATTTATATAACCCATTGCGAGGGAGTCGCAGCAAAAGCTCTGGAAATATGCCGGCACTGTAAACTGCCTCTTGATGAAACCGAAGTGCGCGATGCGGCGATGCTGCATGATATAGGTATATGCAGGACTTATGCTCCCGGCATAGAGTGCCATGGCAATCTGCCATATATCTGTCACGGAGTTGAAGGAGCCGCCATGATTCGGGAGGCGGGACTGGGAGAAACATTCGCACGGGTTGCGGAGCGGCATACAGGAACGGGGTTGACTCCCGATGATATAGAGCGTCAACATTTGCCGTTGCCCCCGGGTGAATATATGCCCCGCACCATGCTCGAAAAACTGATTTGCTATGCCGACAAGTTTTTTTCGAAAGGGGGTGGCGGAGAAAAGAGTCTCGCCGAAGCACGTGCACAGGCAGCGCGTTTCGGCGAGGAATCACTTGAGCGTTTCGATGCTCTGTGGAAACAGTTCGGATGAGGTCAGTCGCACAACATTCCGGCGGCAACCTTTGCGGCAACTTCCTGACCTAAAGTTTCCGACACTATGGCAAGTGCAAACGGCAGGGCGGACGACGGACCGTTACCGGTAACGACATTGCCGCTGACTGCAACACGGGTGCCCGTCCATACAACATCTTTCACGTTTTCGGTTGTTCCGGGATAACCGGTTGCCTCGCGACCGGAGAGAATGCCGAGAGGCGCGAGAACCATTGCCGGAGCCGCGCATATGGCTGCTATATGTCCGTCAGCTGAATTATGTGAGCGGAGGAGCTGCTGCAACTGCACGCATGCGGCAAGATTTGTAGAGCCGGGGAGACCGCCGGGAGCGATGAGCCAATCAGTTTCGGTGAAATCAGTTTCGGTCAATATCCGGTCGGCTGTTACGGGAATACCGTGTGCGCCGGTAACTACCGGTGATTCGGTGATGGAAACGGTGAATATCTCAATGCCGGCGCGACGCATTACGTCAACGACTGTCAGAGCTTCGATTTCTTCGAACCCGTCGGCAAGAAAAAGGAAGGAGGGTTTCATATCAATTCATTTTTAATTACTATGCGAATATAGCGATTATAGGCGACATAATCGGCATCATACTCAAAATTATGAAAAAAATAATATTTGTAATTCTTATCCCGGCACTGCTGATATGCTCTGGATGCTCCGGCAGGAAACCATACCGTACGGCAGCGGGGAATATCTGGCACACTGTATATCATATTACTTATCAGAGTGACAAGGAGCTTGGCGACTCGATACTCTCCGTAATGCGCGCGGTGGAGCTATCGGTTTCGCCTTTTGAGCCGACATCGCTCGTAAGTTCCCTCAACCGTGGCGACAGCGTTTATGCCGACCGTCTGTTGGAATCGGTGATGGAAGGAAGCCGTAAAGTGTGGCAGATGAGTCATGGAGCATTCGACCCGACAGTCGCTCCTCTGGTCAACCTGTGGGGATTCGGCTGGACGGGCGACGGTGCAGGCGTGGCGCCGCGAAGGGAGCTGATCGACAGTGTGCTTGAAGCGGTAGGCATGGGTGAGTGTTATATAAGCTCCGATGGTCTGGTGATGCGGAAACATCCGGCGACACAGTTCAATTTCTCGGCGATAGCCAAAGGTCTGGGATGTGACGAGGTGGGAGCTATGCTGAGCCGTAACGGAGTCGATAACTACATGGTGGAAATCGGAGGGGAAATTGCCGTAAACGGCGTGAATCCACGCGGTGAGGCGTGGCATGTGCAAATTGATCTGCCGGTGGAAAACGACACTGCAATCGTGCATGACAGGATGACGGTAGTAGAAATGAGCCGTGGCGGCATAGCCACTTCGGGCAATTACCGGAATTACCGTGATACTGACAGAGGAAGAGTAGGACATACAATCAGTCCGGTAACCGGAGAACCGGTAGTGACGGAAACACTCTCTGCAACAGTTATAGCCGGGGACTGTATGACAGCCGATGCACTTGCCACCGCATGTATGGCGATGCCTGCCGATTCGGCACTGACTATGATTGAATCGGCTGGCAACGTGTATGCCATTCTTGTAGTAGCAGCTTCCGATTCGACGATGGTGATAAGGCGGGGAGGGGATTGGAGGAATTGGGCGAATTAGTCTTATTAGTCTTATTGGACTAATTAGTCTAATTGGTTCAATTTGGCTTGTTTGAGAAAATTTCGTAATTTTGGATTTTAAAACTCTAACTCTGGATGAACCCTTATAAATCTCCTTACAAGCGTGGCGCTGATGACGGTGCGTGGTTCGGTATCTGTCTCAGCCTCATTTTTATAACAACAGTCCTTTCGCAGTCGTTTCCGTTGCTGGGCATGGTGTCGCTCGGACTGATGGTATGTGTTCCGGCACTGGTATACATGGCTTTGCGGCGCTCATACACTTCTGACCGTTACAATACCACTCTGTCGGCTCTGTGGATGCAGGGTATAATGATGTTTCTGTGCGGATCTCTGATTTCCGGACTTGTGTCGATAATTTACCTCAAGTGGATCAATCCCGGGTATATACATCAACTTATATTGACGGCTATAGATGCATACCGTCAGACCAAAGACGCACAACTTGCGGAAATAGCTGACGGATTGCAGATGATGATCGATTCGGGGGCAGTTCCCACTGCTCCGTCACTGGTGTTTGCCTCGATATGGACAAGTGTACTCACAGGTTCGATCCTTTCGTTGATTATGGGACTGATTGTGAGAACCCGTCATGCCGGACGCAGGAGTGTCGCCAATCAACAATGAATCTCAATATTTCCCGATAATGGATATTTCAGTAATAGTACCGCTATACAACGAAGCCGAATCACTTCCTGAACTTGAGGCGTGGATAAGCAGGGTTATGGAGGAGAATGGTTTCAGTTATGAGATTATTTTCGTAAATGACGGTTCAACCGACAGCTCATGGAACGTGATCGGTTCTCTGGCTGAAAAGAATCCGGCGGTACGCGGAGTGTGTTTCCGGCGTAATTACGGCAAGTCACCGGCACTGAACACCGGTTTCGAGCGTGCGAACGGCGACGTAGTGATTACGATGGATGCCGACCTGCAGGATAGTCCGGATGAGATACCGGAACTGTACCGGATGATACGCGAGGAGGGCTATGATCTGGTGTCGGGGTGGAAACGCAAGCGTTATGATCCGCTGTCGAAAACCATTCCCACCAAATTGTTCAACGCCACCGCACGCCGGGTGAGCGGCATACATAACCTGCACGATTTCAATTGCGGACTCAAAGCATACCGGAAGGATGTTGTGAAACATATCGAGGTGTATGGCGATATGCACAGGTATATCCCGTACCTTGCCAAAAACGCCGGCTTTAACCGTATCGGCGAGAAAGTCGTTCATCATCAGGCTCGAAAATACGGCACTACCAAATTCGGTCTGGACCGGTTTGTAAACGGTTATCTGGATCTGGGAACGCTCTGGTTCACGAGCCGTTTCGGAGTCAAGCCAATGCATTTCTTCGGATTGCTGGGGAGTCTGATGTTCCTGATAGGATTTCTTGCCGTCATAGCCGTAGGCGCCATAAAGATCTACAGGCTGTATCACGGACTACCCTATATTCTTGTAACCGATTCACCTTATTTCTACATATCTCTGGTGATGATGCTGCTGGGAACCCAGCTGTTCCTTGCCGGTTTTATAGGAGAACTGATAGTGCGCAATTCACCGTCACGCAATCATTATGAGATCGAGACAGAGATTGGCAAGTGAAGCAGGGGCGGTGCTCGCAGTGGTGCTTCTTAGTGTTATTTCAGGTTGTAATACGTCGGGCTGTCTGGAAAACCGTAACAGTCTGCCTCTCGCCGGATTTTACAGCAGTTCCACCGGTAACGCAATAACCATAGACTCCGTTGAGATCGGAGGTGTCGGAGCTCCGAATGATACCCTTCTCGCCACAGCCCGATACGCGATCAAAGAAGTCTATCTGCCATTCCGTTCGACTACCGAATCGACATCATTCTTCGTGCGTTATGTGAGCAGGGGCCTGAATAACCCCGAGCTGTACGACACTCTTACTTTCGGATATACATCCGAACCACGGCTGATGTCGGAGGAGTGCGGGATCGCCTACCTGTACCACATCAATTATATGAGTCATACCTCACACCTTATTGACTCGGTGGCGGTGACTGATTCGACAATCAACAATCAGGATCTGGAAAGAATCCGCATATACTTCCGTACTTCTAATCCCTGACACGGCGTGAAACGACTGACAATATATATCTTCATTATAGTCGCCGTCATAGCGTCATCGGCTATGGCAAGTACGGTTGTGTCGCCCGATACCCCCGGCAGACGCATAACACCTGTAGCGCCGGCAAAGGGTATCAATGAGAACAAGAGTGATGATAAACTCGACATGAGTCGTGTGAAAGAGGTGACCGATGCAAATGGCAACACAGTTCTCGTTGACACCGTCAGCGGAAAAGAAGTGGTCGACTCCACTCTCATACTGCCCAAGGTAATCGGAAATATCTATCCGCTGTTCAATGGCATCACCATAGGCGTTAATGTGTATGATGCGGCAATGCACGCTCTTGGTCAGAATTACGGAATTGGATCGGTAAAAGCGCAGGTGAGTCTGCACAACCGTTACATGCCTTTCTTCGAAGCAGGTATCTCCACTGCGTCCTATACCCCTGACGGTAACAATTATACATTCAAATCGCCATTAGCCCCCTATTTCAAGATAGGTGGAGGATATAATATTTTCTATAACTCCAATCCCGACTATCAGCTATGCTTTAATCTCGCATACGGATTCAGCGCGTTCCGGTATCGCTACGATAATGTTACGATTGATGAGGGTTACTGGCGTGATCCGTCATATCTCAACCTCTCTTCCCAGACATCTGTAGCCGGTTATCTTGAACTGGGCGCTTCATTGAAAGTCAAGATTGCCGGACCGGTTTCCGCCGGATGGAGTGTGGCTTATCATGCTTCGCTCCACGAGACCAAAGGGAAGTATGGTCCGGCTGTGATAATACCCGGTTATGGAAAGCGGAACGGGGCTTTTTCGATAGGAGTGTTCGTAATGTATGACCTCCCTGTGAACAAGAGAAGGGATGAAGCCGTTGATCTTTCTGAACCAAATAATCCGGAATTATGAAAAGAATTATCGTAATAGGCGCTTCATCGGGCATTGGCAGAAAGGTAGCGGCAGATTTCGCCGCTGCAGGTTGGAAAGTAGGTATAGCTGCACGTCGTGCCGAACCTTTACGGAAACTCGCGGAAGAATATCCCGACAGGATGATATACCGGACTCTCGATGTGACAACAGAAGAATCACTGCATGCCTTTGATGAACTGATCGCCGACCTGGGAGGAATGGATATGCTGTTGTATGCTTCGGGAGTAGGATTCCAGGATCCGGAACTGCAGCAGGCAACCACTCAGAGAATACTGATTACTAACGTGTGCGGATTCGCCCGCATTATCAGCCACGCCTACACGTGGATGAAGAATAACCGCAATATCACTCCGGGCGTCATCGGCGCCATCACCTCTGTAGCAGGCACGAAAGGAATAGGAATTGCAGCGGCGTACAGCGCGTCAAAACGTTTTCAGCAGAATTATATAGAAGCCCTCGACCAGCTTGCACATCAGCAACATGTAGCAGTGGACTTCTGCGACATACGTCCGGGCTTTGTGGATACACCGCTACTGGAGGATTCCTCCCGTTATCCTATGGTAATGAGTGTGGATGAAGCCGCCGTGCTGGTGGAACACGCACTTCTGAAACGTCGTCGCGTTGCCACCATCGACTGGCGATGGCGTGTAGTCGATTCTTTATGGCGGATGATGCCCCGGTGGCTATGGACACATACCTCCCTGACAATATAACGATCAATCCAATTTTTACAAAACAGATAAATATATGTCAATCCTTAAGCAAGGTGTTCCGGTAGCGCTCTGTAGCGATCATGCCGGCTATGAAATGAAGAAGGCGATAATCGAAGTACTGAAAGAGCGCGGAGTGGAGTGTCGTGATTTCGGCACTTTTTCGTCCGATTCATGTGATTATCCCGATTTCGCACATCCTTGTGCCGAAGCGGTGGAAAGCGGAGCCTGTTATCCCGGCATAGCGATGTGCGGCACCGGTAACGGTATAAGCATGACACTCAACAAACATCAGGGAATCCGTGCCGCCCTTTGCTGGAAGCCCGAACTTGCGGCGCTTGCCCGTGAACATAACGATGCAAACATACTGGTGATGCCGGCGCGTTTCGTAAGTGTGGAGGAGGCGATCGCAATGACCGATACTTTCCTGAACACTGCATTCGAAGGAGGACGGCACCAGAAACGCATAGATAAAATTCCTGTAAAACAATAATGCCCGATCCGGTGTTTAGTTTATACTAACTCAACACATTATGGACAGCATGTACGAACAACTGCTGGCTCTACCGCTTTTCAACGGAGCCAGCTATGAGCGCATTTCAGAGATAGTAGGATCAAAGAAGTTCCATTTCCTGAAATTTTCGCCGGGGGAACGCATCTGCTCGGCAGGGGAACTCTGCACACATATCAAGCTTATTATCTCCGGATCGGTCGACATGACTATCACCAATTCCGACCGCAGATTTAAAATCGAGCAGCATCTGTCGTCTCCCGAAGTGATAGCTCCGGATTTTCTGTTCGGACGTGCGACGAACTATCCCGGCGATGTAATTTCGGCTGAAACGACCGGTATATTGCAGATTACCAAAAGCGATTATGTGGACATACTGCATACCGACCGTGTGTTTCTGTTCAACTATCTGAATCTTTTGTCGCGCAACGCCCAGAAGTCGATTGACGGTATACTTGCTGTGACTACCGGTTCGCTTGAACAACGCATAGCGTTCTGGATAATTGCAACAACCCAGCATAACAGTACGGAAATAGTGCTGACATGTCGCCATCGTGACCTGTATTCGATGTTCGGAGTGCAAAGATCGATATTCATGGCAACGCTTGAGAGTATGAAACAGCGTGGAATACTTGATTACAGTACGAACAGTATACGCATTATGTCACGGCAAATGCTCGATGACCTGCTCAATATCTGATAATAAATACTTTTACGAAATTCCGGAAATTCCGGATCCTCCATCTGAGCTTGTCCGCCGCTGCGTCACCGCATCAGTTCGGACAAACTCAGTTTTTCTTATTCAATCAAACATAAAACAATCTTACGAAAAAATAAAACCTTAATAATTGTAGGTATTAAATTTCTTATTTAATCACCGTGAACGGTGACCTCCGGATCACCCATTACGGCACCTCCTTTGGATTTTGGATGCAAAATTAATACAAAATCTGATATTTTGCGCAAAAAATCGGAAAATATATAAAAATTTGCATTGCCGGTCATCCGGTTCCGGATTCAGATTTAACGATATCCTTGTCTGTTTCTTCATTTTCATAACAGCTTTTTTTACTAACTTTGTCGCATCAATCAAAACAGCAGAATTCTGTATCATGAAATTATCAATTTTGTCACTTCTCCTGACAGGCGCTTTAGCGGCTTCAGCACAGGCACCCGCAGAGACGGGACTGTTACATGTCGGAGCAGATGTGCGTGTCGACTGGCAGAATATATCGTACGATGGTCATACTTCTGACGGTATGAGTGGTTTCCGAGGTAAATATTTCATGCTTCGGGCTGACGGAAATTTAGGCAGCGGGTTCAGTTATTCATGGAGACAGCGCCTGAACAAGGCTCATTCCGACCAAAGTTTTTTTGATGCTACCGACTGGGCATATGTGAACTACGCTTCAGGTAACTGGAATTTTCAGGCAGGCAAGCAGATGGTTTATGTAGGAGGCTGGGAATATGACCGCAGACCTATCGATTTATATGCATGTTCGGTGTTCTGGAACAATGTGAATGCGTTCGAGATGGGAGTGTCGGCGTCGTATGCTCTTTCAGGGCATGATAATCTGATGGCTCAGGTGTGCCAGAGTCCGTTCTTTACCGCCACTAACCGCAACATGTATGCATATAATATAATGTGGACCGGCTCTCACGGTATATTCCATCCGTTATGGTCGGTGAATATGATTGAATATATACCCGGACATTGGATCAATTACATCGCATTAGGTAATAAATTCAATTTCGGAAGTGTAAGCCTGGAGCTGGACATGATGAACCGCGCCGCTTCCGGACAGACTTTCCTTCTGAAAGACTGCTCGGTGATGGGTGAACTCTCGTGGCGTCCTGTCGAAAATTGGACTCTCTGGGGTAAGTTTACATACGATGTCAATCATTCAGGCACATCGTCAGACATGACAGTGCTTGACGGAACTGAAATGAAAATGGCAGCCGTGGGCGCGGAATTCTATCCCTTGAAATCGGCGCGTCATGCGCTTCGTCTGCATGCCGACGTCGGATATTCGTGGGGAAAAAATACAAACAGCGGTGATTTGTGGCAGAACCGTACACTGCAGGTGGATGCCGGAATTACATGGAATATGGATTTTTTAAATATTAAACGATGAGTCAGCCGACAATTACGGAACCGGCGGAGGTAGCCGTTCCTAAAACTTCGCTTATGTCCCGGTGGTCAGGTGTTATATGTCTGGGAGTAGTAGGCGGCGTGTTTTACTATCTCGGACATATGATGGGTGCTGCCAATATGCTCAACACCATTATGCATACCGCACATGATCTGCTCCTCAACACAGTGTTCTATCTGATGGCTATCTGTGTGATTACGGGTGCCGTAGGGCGTCTGTTCGTGGAATTCGGAGTGGTAAAACTTCTGGAACGCGCATTGCGTCCGTTGATGCGTCCGATATTCGGATTGCCCGGGGTGGCATCGCTTGGCGCTGTCATGACTTTTCTCAGTGATAATCCCGCAGTAATATCACTTGCCCAGGACAAACGTTTTGCCGCATATTTCAAAAAGTATCAGTTCATATCCCTTACCAATTTCGGAACGGCATTCGGAATGGGACTGTTAGTGATAGTCTTCATGATCGGACAGGGGTATTTCTGGGAACCCCTTATCGGACTTGTCGGAGCCACTGTTGGATGTGCGGTATCGACACGTCTGATGCAGCGTTTTGTCATAAAGGCTTATCCTGAATATCTTACAGAAAAAGCAGTTGATGAACCGGTGGAAGAACTCGATAAAAAAGAAGCGGGCGAACGCTCGACTTTCATCCGCATATTGAATTCGTTGCTCGACGGAGGTCGCACGGGGGTAGATGTAGGACTGGCAATCATTCCGGGAGTACTTATCATCTCGACCTTTGTGATGATGTTAACCTTCGGACCGAGCGAAAACGGTTACACCGGCGGAGCATACGAAGGCGTTGAACTTCTGCCGTGGCTCGCACAGAAAGTTGACGTAGTGTTCGAATATCTGTTCGGCTTTCATGATCCGCATCTGATAGCGTTTCCGATAACGGCACTCGGTGCAGTGGGAGCCGCACTCGGTCTGGTGCCGAATTTCATGAGTCACGGTTGGGTCGACGGCAATGCCATTGCCGTATTCACTGCCATAGGTATGTGCTGGAGCGGTTATCTCAGCACACATACGGCAATGCTCGATTCGATAGGCTTCCGCAGACTTACGTCGAAAGCTATACTTGCCCATACTATCGGCGGCATATGTGCCGCTATTGCAGCACATATTCTGTACGAGGTGGTGACGCTACTCTTCTGACTCTTACAGAGAATCAGACCGCAGGACTGATTCAAGGATATCTACAGCCTCACGGACGGTGCCAACGCGCTCGATGGCAAAGCTTCTCTTGCCTTGCCGCTCGCGTATCTGGCACCGTCGCGGATTTTCCTGCAGATAGCGCAACAGACGTCCGAACATTGATGACTGGTAATACGCTTTATTGGTTTCATCAACAAAGTAAATGAACATACGCCCCTGTTTAAGAGCCACTTTTTCGATGCCGAGGCGGCGTGCGAGCCAGCGTAACCGTGGAATGCGGAGTAATTCTTCAGTTACTTCCGGCAATTTGCCGAAACGGTCGGCGAGACGGTCGGCGAATGCCTTGAGATCGCGTTCGCGGTTGATGCTGTCCAGTTCCTGATACAGAGCGATGCGTTCGCTCTCGCCGGGAACGTAATTGTAAGGGAACATCAATTCCATGTCGCTTTCTATCACGCAGTCATTGACAAACTCGCGATCGTCGGCACGTGAGTCTTCAGCGGTTATCACATCGCTGAACTCCTCGTTGCGTAACTCACTGACAGCTTCCGCCAACACTTTCTGATATGTTTCGTAGCCCAGGTCGGCTATAAATCCGCTTTGTTCGGCTCCCAGAAGATTACCGGCACCACGTATGTCGAGATCCTGCATGGCTATGTGAATGCCGCTGCCAAGATCGCTGAAGCTCTCTATTGCCTGCAGTCGACGCCGGGCTACCGGTGTGAGCGGTAATCCGGCAGGAACAGTGAGGTAGCAGAAGGCTTTACGGGCTGAACGTCCTACTCGTCCCCGGAGCTGGTGAAGCTCGCTGAGTCCGAAATTCTGCGCATTGTTGACGATGATGGTGTTTACATTAGGCATGTCGATACCGCTTTCGATTATGGTTGTGGCAAGCAATACATCGTAATCGTGATTGGCAAAATCAAGGATCGCCTTTTCGAGTTTTTCCGGAGGCATCTGCCCGTGAGCGACAATGACACGGGCATCTGGCACGAGACGCCGCAGCATGGCTTCAAGATCGTAAAGACCTTCGATTCGGTTGTTGATGAAAAACACCTGACCGTTTCGCGACAACTCGAAGTTGACAGCTTCACTGACAGTGTCGTCGGTGAGCGCTGTAACAGTAGTGACAATGGGGTAGCGGTTGGCAGGCGGGGTGGTTATCGCCGACAGATCACGTGCTCCCATAAGTGAGAACTGAAGCGTTCGCGGAATGGGAGTCGCACTCATGGTCAGGGTATCGACATTTACTTTGAGTTGCTTCAGCTTTTCCTTTACAGCGACTCCGAATTTCTGTTCTTCGTCCACCACCAGTAATCCGAGATCCTTGAACTTCACATTTTTGCCGATAAGTTTATGTGTGCCTATAAGGATGTCGATACGTCCTGCCGCAAGGTCTTCGAGAATACTCTTTACCTGTTTGGGCGATCGTGCACGTGACAGATAATCGACCCTGACCGGAAAATCGGCGAGACGTTTGCTGAAAGTATTATAATGCTGATATGCAAGCACCGTCGTAGGGACGAGAACGGCAGTCTGCTTGCCGTCGGCGGCAGCCTTGAATGCCGCACGGATGGCTATTTCGGTTTTACCGAAACCCACATCGCCGCAAATCAGCCGGTCCATCGGTCGCGGACTCTCCATATCGTGCTTTACATCGGCGGTGGCGCTCATCTGGTCGGGTGTATCTTCGTAAATGAATGATGCTTCGAGCTCATGCTGCATATAGCTGTCAGGAGAAAAACTGAATCCTTTCTCTTCCTTACGTGCCGCATAAAGCCGGATAAGGTCACGTGCGATATCCTTGAGCTTTGATTTTGTACGTTCCTTCAGTTTATTCCATGCTCCGGATCCGAGTTTGTTGACCCGTGGCGGCACACCTTCCTTCCCACGATATTTGGCGAGTTTGTGCAGAGCGTGAATCGATACAAAGATTATATCGTCGTTAGCATATACAAGCTTGATCATTTCCTGCACACGCCCGTTGACTTCGGTGCGCAATAGTCCCGCGAAGCGTCCTACACCGTGGTCGACATGCACTATATAGTCGCCCGGTTCGATGGCGCTCAGCTCCTTGAGCGAAAGAGCGAGTTTCCCCGAACGTGCACGGTCGCTTTTCAGGTTGTATTTATGGAATCTGTCGAATATCTGATGATCGGTAAAGACACATATGCGACGCGCACGATCGACAAATCCTTCATGAATGGTGTTGTAAACGGGAGTGAAGGCGATGTTATCGCCTCGATCGGTGAATATGGCACGCAGGCGCTCGATCTGTTTCGGGCTGTCGGAGAGGATATAAATGGTATAGCCTTCGTCGTTGAACCGTGTGAACGAATCACTTATCATGTCGAAGTTCTTATGATAAGTAGCCTGCGGAGAACACTGCATATCAATGGCAGCTGTGTCGGGAGAATTATTTTCAGGCATGGCGGCAGCCGTGAATCTGAGCTGACGCATGTTTTCGAAATCGGAGGCAAACTCATCGGGGTCGACTACCTTGGTCATGGCGGAAGCATCGAAATCATCGGCGAGAACAGCACTCTGTGATATGCTTTCGGAGGCTATGGCACGTATACGTTCTATTGTAAAACTACTGTCGCGTACTGCAACAAGTGAACTTTCAGGAATGAAACGAAGTAATGATACGCCTCGGCTCGCTCTTGCCACACCCGAAGTGACGGCGATGCTGTCGAGACGCGATTCTGAAAGCTGTGTCTCGACATTGAAGGTGCGGATAGAGTCAATATCATCTCCGAAAAAATCGATACGGTAGGGGAGTTCAAAGCTGTAACCGAATATGTCGAGGATTGAGCCTCGGGTTGCGAATTGTCCCGGTTCGTAAACATAATCCACTTCGGTGAATCCGTGCATGCGTAGCCATTCCACGGTTTCGGTCATATCAGTGGGTGTGTCGGTAGAGAGTTTCAGAGTGTTGGTATCGATAACCTCTTGCGATGCCACACGCTCGGCAAGAGCATCGGGATATGTTACCACAGCTTTCAGCCGCGGATCGGAATGCCATCTGTTAAGCGCTTCCGTACGCAATATTTCCGAGGGACCGTCGGGTTGACCGTACTTTATGTCGCGCTTATATCCTGACGGGAACATCAGCACCGCATCCTCGCCGAGCGCCCGGCTGAGATCGTGGTAGAGGTAACCGGCATCGTCGAGTGAATCGCCGACAACAAGTATGGGAGCTTTAGGAAGTTTCACCTGACGCCCGAGCAGCATGGCGGCAAGAAGAATGCCGGGGGAGGAGCCTGCCATGGAATACAGATTCATCCGCTTGCGGCGTGACGACAGGAGAGTCTTTACAGCATCGAGGCGCGCCCCCGACAGGAACGCGCCACAAATATCACTGAGAGTCATTTCTTTACGGTCATCCATCACTTTGTCCTATTCTTATCGGAAGTACTAACCGGAGCGAGGATTGATTTGTAGAGCTGCGGATCGGTAAGGATCGCTTCGGCAGCCTCGAATCCGGGATCATCGCGAAGCTGATCGATGATTTCACCCCGACGATAATAATACCGGCTTACTATCAGGTTGGAAAGATAATTGGAGATGGCTTTGCGGTTGAAATCGAGATCATTTCCAAGATTATGCTTCAACATTCCGCGAAGGATGTCGATCTGCGCTTTTACGGAATCGTTCATATACCCTTCGGTTTGAGCGACTTCTTCAAGATTGCCAACCATCACTTCGCACACTTTGTCGTAATGTAGACGGTTCGGATCAATGAAGTTTTTGAAGTCTTCATATATCGAATCAGTTATCTCAAACTCTCCGGCAGGTGGAATAGAGGGATGTTCAGCCGCGTATTTATTGGCATAGTCAAACGCCCAATTATCGCGTACAATATTGTAGACCAGCCGGTTTATCTCGGGATAGCTGACGGTGGAGTCAGGCTGGATACCGCCTCCGTCGCGAACCGGACGACCTCCGCTGGTATAGAATACGGTGGTGAGACTGTCGGGAATACGGGCAACCGATCCGTCGGTAGCACGATGGCTGTAGTCAATCGCCTGAATCAGACGACCGCTCGGAATGTAATACTTTGCCATGGTGAGTTTCAGAAGTCCGTCAAAAGGTAGAGGCCGGCTGGTCTGGACAAGACCCTTTCCGAAGGAGCGCGAACCAACGACTACGGCACGGTCAAGATCCTGAAGTGCGCCGGTAACTATTTCGGAAGCTGAGGCTGTGCCGCCGTCTATGAGAATGGCAAGGGGTACTTTGGTATCAATGGGCGCGTGGGTGGTCTTGTAGATTTTTTCATTAAGAACACCTTTGCCACGGGTGCGGAGCACTTCCGTTCCCTTGGGAACAAACATGCTTACTACCTGCACTGCGCTTTCCATTACGCCGCCGCCGTTGCCGCGTAAGTCGATAACCAGTCCTTCGACACGCGGGTCGGCGAGGAGTTCCGTTACAGCCTGGCGCATTTCGTCAGGGGTCTTGTCGGAGAAGGTTGACAGAACGATGTATCCGATTTTGTCGTGGACAACGCCGTAGTAAGGTACGGAGGGTATCGAGATGGTGGCACGTGTGATGTCGATGTCGAGAATAGAGTCGGCACCTACATACGGACGTACCACGCGGACCGAAAGATGTGATCCGGGTTGTCCTTTGAGTCGTTGGGTAATCTTTTCACTTCCCAGAGTCATTACCGAGTCACCGTCGATCATGACTATCATGTCGCCGGGACGGAGACCTGCGACGGCTGCCGGACTTCCCTCCGACGGTTCGCTGATGTAGGTGCGTCCGTTGCGTTCGAGGATATAGGAACCGATACCGCCATATTCGCCGGTCGAAATGGTGCGGAACTCTTCCTGTTCCTGTTCAGGAATATATTCAGTGTACGGATCCAGTCCGGCGAGCATTGCATCGATTGCGGTCCGCACGGAAGCCTCTATGTCGATGGAGTCGACGTAGAAAGTCTGCAACTCCTTGACAAGTGTATTGAATATGTCGAGGTTATTGGAAATCTCGGTTTTCCGGCTGCGTGAAGCGCCGAATGCTGATGAAACAGCGAGAATCAGTAATAAAAATACGCTTGTTATCTTTTTCATTTATTCAGAAGTAGTCAGGTTGAAAACGTGAATGCGAAATTACTCAATAATTATAACACATAAAAGAGAGAAAGAGGATAATTTAAGATGATATTTTAACTTTTAGGAGTATTTTAAAGGAAAAAACATGTCGGGCAGATTCCTGTTAACACCTCTTAAAATTCGTAACGGAACATACATTGAGTTACGGTAAAAAACCGTAACTTTGCAGTCAGTTTATAATTTAATCAACAGCCAACAGCAATTATGGAATCCAACTGGTTCATCAGCCTTGTAGGACCGGGGCATGAAAGTCTGGCGAGTACGCTCGTACTCTACAGCTTTGTCATAGCCATCGGCATCTTATTGGGCAAAATCAAGGTGGGCGGTGTGTCGCTGGGGGTAACGTTCGTACTGTTCGTCGGAATTGTACTCGGACAATTCGGCTATATAGTAAACGAACGGGTGCTTCAGTTCGTACGCGAATTCGGTCTCATCCTGTTCATTTTTGCGATCGGCCTGCAGGTCGGTCCCGGCTTCTTCTCATCGTTTAAACAAGGAGGAGTACGCCTCAACATGCTGGCGACACTGGGTATTCTGCTCAATGTGGTCATTGTGCTTATTATCTATTTCACTACAGGTACTCCGATAGAGCAGCTTGTTGGAGTCATGTCGGGTGCCGTTACCAATACTCCGGGACTGGCAGCCGCCCAACAGGCGTCAAATAATGTCGAGGCTATCAATGTGATGTCGCAGGGTTATGCAGCAGCTTACCCTCTGGGCGTGATCGGTATCATTGCTGCGATGTTTGTCATCAAAGCTATTTTCCGTGTCAATATCGATGACGAAATCCGTGCTCACGAGGCAGAAAGCGCCGCCGCCGCCTCGAAGCCCAACATGATTTCGATAGAGGTTACAAATCCGCTTATCGACGGTCTGACAATCATGGAACTGCATGGAATCATCAAGAGTGATTTCGTTATCTCGCGTAAGATCGACCGCAATGGCGATATTATCATCCCGGTTTCCAAAACTCCGCTTTATGTGGGCGACAAACTCTATGTGATCGTTTCGGATGAGGATGTTGACCGGTTCAAGCTTGTGGTAGGTCCGTCGGTGGATGTCAACTGGGAGGAAGCTACTTCAAGTACGGTGGTTTCGCGCAGGATTGTCATCACACAGAGCAAATATAACGGTGTGTCACTCGGTTCGCTCCACCTTCATACCGCCTATCAGCTTAATGCCACACGTGTCAACCGTGCCGGCGTCGACCTGCTTGCCGCTGCCGATCTGCGTCTGCAAATGGGCGACCGCATTACGGTGGTAGGTAATCTTAATGATATTGACCGTCTGGCTACGAAGCTCGGTAACTCGATGAAACGTCTCAACGAACCGAATCTCGTTACGATATTTATCGGTATAATGTTCGGTATCATTATCGGATCAATCAATGTGGGTATGGGCATGAAGCTCGGTCTTGCCGGCGGTCCCCTGGTAGTGGCGATTCTTCTGAGCCGCTTCGGATATAAGGTGAAGCTTGTTACTTATACCTCCACTTCGGCATCGCTTCTCATGCGAGAACTTGGTATCTGCCTGTTCCTTGCATCGGTAGGTATCGGCGCCGGAAAAGGATTTTACGAGACGGTGTTCAATACTACCGGTATGTGGTGGGTGATATGGGGTTTCATTATCACTGTTGTGCCTCTGCTGGTGGTTGGTCTCATAGCAAGAGGCGTATACAAGATCAATTTCCTCACCATCATGGGTCTGTTCTCCGGTGGTTATACCGACCCTCCGGCACTTGCTTATTCGGGCAACAGTACGGGATCGGATCAGCCGGCTGTAGCCTACTCGACAGTGTATCCTCTGACCATGTTCCTGCGTGTAGTGGCGGCTCAGGGTCTGATACTGGCTCTCTACAGCATGTAGACGGCTCTCAGATAAACACAAAAAAGGCTTCGAAATTCCGAAGCCTTTTTTGTGTTTAGATAAATCTATCAATCATATCTTTCAGTTCTGAAAGCGGTTTTTCACCGGAGTCACGCCATACTTCCTGTCCGTCTTTGAAAAGTATCCAGGTAGGATAGGATCGAACCTTATATTGGTCGACAAGACTTTCGTTCTGATCGCCGTCAAACTGTATAATGTTAGCGCGCTCACCTACCTCATGCTGCAGTTGTGCTACTATCGGCATCATTCTCTGGCAGTGAGGGCACCAGGTGGCATAAAACTCAACCAGGGTCGGACGTGATCCGTTGAGCATTTCCTGAAGATTAGTCATAATAGTAATGTTTTATAGATAATCGGTGTGTGTATGTTTATTCGTCAGATTTTGTGGGGATATGTTCGCGAAGCTTTTCTTCAAGCATGTCAGCCTGATGAACACCGTAACCGCGCCATACAGCCATGCCGTCTTTGAACAGAATCAATGTAGGTACGGACTGGATACGGAAACGCTGCGAAAGCTCCTTATTTTTGTCTACATCAATCTTAAGAATATTTACAGAGTCACCGAGTTTGTTCTTTACTTCTTCGAGTATAGGACCCTGAACTTTGCACGGACCACACCATGTGGCGAAAAAGTCAACCAACGTCGGTTTGCGGTCTTTGATAATCTCGTTAAAATCGCTCATATCTTTTGTTTTTTGGTTATGTTATCTTTTTTGTTTTTGTATAAAGATAACACCGATGAACTACCGTTGGTTCGCCAATACTTCAGTAAACAATTGGGTGCCTACTCAAGTCAAGCAAGATGAACTCAGTGTTTTTTCTGCGCTGACGGGGGTGGTGAGAGTGCGGCAGCGGGGATATAGACCGATCCAGGCAAACAAAACCGACATGATCGGACTCATCCAGTTGAATACACAGAAAGGAAGATAGGCGAGGGTGGCAACACCGAGGACTCCTGCCTGAGTGACACCGCAAGAATTCCATGGAATCAGAACGGAAGTTACAGATATGGAGTCCTCGAGTGAACGGCTTAGCATTTCATTGGCGAGTCCGCGGCGGCGGTAAGTGGAGCGATAGATATTTCCACCGATAATGATCGACAGATACTGGTCGCCGGTACAGCTGTTGAGAAACAGACCGCTGCCCACAGTTGCGCCTACAAGTGCCCTTGGACGGCGGAGAAGGCGCGTGAATGTACGGGTCATTGCGCCCAGCATTCCGGTTCCGATCATTATTCCACCGAAAATCATCGCACAGGTCACGAGTAGAATAGTAGGCATCATTCCGGTGATACCACCTGTGTCAGTGAGGGCATCGAGCATGTCGGAGCCTGTTGACGGGGATGCGCCTGACACTGCTACGCGCATTGCTGTGATTGCCGATGAGCTGTCAGCTCCTATCATTGCGGTGATGGTGGGTTGGCAGATGAACATTGCTATCATGCCCGCGGAGGCACCTGCTGCCAGAACCCAAGCCGACGGTAGACGCATTATGGTCAGGACAATGGTGATGGCAGGAACAATCAGAAGCCAGGGGGTGAGATTGAATGTTGTGGAGAGAGCGTTAAGCATGGCTTCGGTATGTGCGGCATCGGCATGTGGCGCAAGAAATCCAAGCACGCCGAAAACTATCATCGCCACAAGCATGGAGGGTATGGATGTGTACATCAGGAACCGGATGTGGCGGAACAGATCAAGCCCGCATGACGATGCGGCAAGTACGGTGGTGTCGCTTAACGGTGACACTTTGTCGCCGAAATACGCTCCTGAAATAATGGCACCGGCAACCCAAGCCTCGTTATAACCCATCACTGAGCCTACGCCGAGAAACGCTACTCCTATTGTAGCGATTGTTGTCCACGAACTGCCCGTAAGGACTGATACGGCGGCACACACTCCGCATGTGATAACGAGAAACCAAGTCGGATTGAGAATCTGCACCCCGTAGCTAACCATGAGGGGTACAACGCCGGAGAGCATCCAGGTGGTCGAGAGAATAGCGATAAGCACGAGTACCGGGATGGCAGGCAGAATCTGGCGGGCACTCTTCACGATGCCTAATCCTATGAGCCGCAAAGGGCGTGACGTAAATGTCAGAGTAAGTATGAGCGCTACCAGGGCCGAGCCTAAAAGTACATACGGCGAATAATCCTGTACGGCAGAAGCGCCGGCGACGATTATGACTGCTATGAGAGAAAGAAGTAAAAGCGATACCGGGAGGAGGGACAGGATAAGTCCGGGTCGCGATTGCTTGAAATTATTGGTCATTAAACTTGTGTGATTTTTTAAACGGGGGCAAAGTTACTAAAAAATATCAGTTGATATGTCTACCGGATCCCACTTTATAATAGTTTAACTACAATATTGAAATAATGTAATTTTTCGTCCACAGACGAAAAAAACACATATTGCCATAAAATTTTCGTCCACAGACGAAAATTTTATGGCAATTTTTGTGATTATCTTTGTGAAAATCTTAATTATCATGACCGCTCCTTCCTTTTTATAAATGAGAATATGAAGACAACAGTTATATCCCTTTGTGCGATCATGATGCTGACGCTGGCTTCTTCAGCTTTGCCTGTTAGGCATGGCGACGGATATGATGTGAAGAAACTCTCTGAGTTTTTCTCAGACGCCGTCGGGGGTGTTGACTATATCATGAGTCTTTATGACTCAGTAGATGTAGTTGTCCTTGGGGAGCGTGATCATCGCGACACTACGCAATACGACTTTATTAACCGCCTTATAAGCGACCCTCGCTTCATAGATAAGGTTGGCTATGTATATACCGAAGTCGGCACGGTCAACACTGCTTCATTCTGTGAGAGAACCGTTACTGCCGACTATAAGGATCATGCAGAATTTCGCGACAGCACCCTCTCCCTGATCCGGTGTGAGGACTTCTATCCTTTTTGGGAAAAATATAACCGTTACCAGTTGCTTGAAAATCTCTATCGTTTGAACTCTACGTTGCCAAAAGAGAAAAGAGTAGTGCTTAGAGGAACAGATGTTGCGTTCGACTGGTCGGATTGCAAGGATGGTGAAACTTATCACCGGTTTCTTGCTCAGGAAGTCAATGGCGGTCGACGAGATTCAATAATGGCTGATAACTTTCTGACCTTGTTCCGGAGGCAACCTGACAGAGGGAATCATCATAAAGCCCTGCTAATCACAAATGCCCCCCATGCTGTAAAGAATCCTGATTATTCCACAGAGGGCTCTTTTATCAGCCGCGAGCTTGGCAACAATATGCGTACGGTACTGATGAACTGGACTGAGTGGTGGAAATATGGTGATGAGCTTCTTCAACCATGGTTATTCGGTATCCCGGACAGTGCATACGTTGCCTCCCGGCGGCTTGATTGCGGTTTCAATGTTGCCGAATCCCCTATTAGGAATGCTGAATTCTGTAATTCGGCAGTTTATAGCATCACGGATTATGCCGACGGAATGATCTATTATCTTGATCCGGAAAGATTTGTCCTGGCTATAGGAATTCCGGGAGTCGTCTCGGAAGATTTCCTCCCGGAGCTTGTGCGTCGCAGTAGGATCAATGCTGAAAGCGAGGGTATGGAAGATACTTTCACTCCTGAGAATCTTGCAAAGTACTATAATTCAAAACGAACGTTTAATCCTTATAGGACCGTGCCAGAGTAAGGGATATATATTTGAATTTATAAATCCCGATTTTTACAATATCGGGCTCAGAAGCCTCAGGACGGATTCGGTGAATTTAGCGTAAAAAGGTCGTTTACGCCATTCGCTGAACCGGATACGGGTACATTGGGCAAGATCGTTGGTGAAAATTCGCCGGAGTCTGCGGTTTACTTCCGGGGAATAAATCATCATGTTGCACTCGAAATTATGTTCAAAGCTGCGGAAATCGAAGTTGGTTGAGCCGATAGTGGATATATCGTCATCTATCACTATGGCTTTTGAATGAAGCATCCCTGCTTCATAGAAGTAGATTTTAATTCCGGCACGTAGCGACTCACTGATATAACTGCGCGAAGCGTAAGTCAGCATGACTGAATCGCTGTGGCGCGGGATCATCACCCTTACGTCGATACGGGCGAGCGCAGCCGACTGCAACGCACGCAGCAGACTCTCGGACGGCAGATAGTAAGGAGTCTGGATAAATACTCTTTTCCGGGCTCCGGCTACCGCAGCCAGCAGCACAAAAGAAAGATTACTCCATTCACCGGTAGGACCTCCGGTAATCAGCTGCATGCCGGTATCCGTGACAATGTTTGCCGCCGGACGCACGGGATGATGAATGCTTTCGTCAGGTGATTCTTCGACAAGAGGCTGACCCATAAAGTTCCAGTCAACTGAAAAGGCATATTGCAGTGATGCTACAGCCGAACCTGTGACACGGGCATGTGTATCGCGCCAGCAAGCGAATTTCTTTCCGCCATCGATATAACGGTCGGCGATATTCATGCCTCCAACATATCCGGTGATACCGTCAATGATGCAAAGTTTACGGTGATTGCGCCAGTTCAGGCGGGTGGTCATGTGTGGAAAAGAGACTTTAAAGAAGGGCTCGATTTCAACACCTGCCTCACGCATGTTTTTGAAAAAACGGTTTTTGACATTAAAGGAGCCAAGATGATCATAAATCACCCGTACGTGAACACCTGCACGGGCTCGTTCACATAGCAGGGCTGCGACCTGATTGCCAATCGAGTCATCCTCGAAGATGTAGTATTGCATCAGGATATATTTTCGCGCCGCCGCCAGATCATCAAGTAACGCATTGAATTTTGTCCTGCCGTCGGTGAAAATCTCGCAAGTACATTCCGCATGGTATCTTGCTCCGGTGAGAGAACGTGTCAGCGTAACAAGTCGCCGGGCTTCCGGGGACACATCCGAATCAGGAGCATCGTCCGTTCCCTGAGAGTCTTCCTTCAGTAATTTGCGTCGCCGGCGCCGTGAAATCATGCGTCTGTTTCGCAGCGATCGTCCGAATACCAGGTAAAGCAGCAGACCTACTGCCGGAAGCAGTAACAGAACAGAAACCCAGGCAAGTGACTTGAGGGGATTGCGGTTTTCGAGCAACACTATCCCAATCACGGCAAGAACCGTACACACATAGGCAATCGAAACAATAGCCGAGATAGTTCCCAGGGATATTGTCTGTGTGAAATCGAATAGCAATATGTGTGTCAGCATGTTTAGCGAATTGTGAAATGGGATTGAAAAATGAGTCAGAAAAGACAGAAGGTGTTACATTCACTTCCCTGCGGAGGAATGTAACACCTTTGAGTCGGCTTATCCGAATATCTTACTCTGACACTACAGTGAAGGGGAGCTCAACGGCAACCTCTTTGTGGAAGCGGATTGTGGCGGTGTAGTCGCCAACTTCCTTGATCGCGTCCTTGAGAACGATGAGCTTGCGGTCAACGTTGTGACCGAGTTTTTCGAGCGCCTCAGCGATCATGATAGTGTTTACAGAACCGAAGATAGTGCCGGTAGCGCTGGTCTTGGCTCCGATAGTGAGTTTAACGCCTTCGAGAGCGGCAGCAGCAGCTTCGGCATCAGCTTTGAGCTGAGCGAGTTTGTGAGCGCGCTGGCGCTGGTTCTCTGCGAGGATCTTAAGAGCGGAGGGAGTAGCTACAACAGCCTTTCCCTGGGGGATGAGGTAATTGCGGCCGTAACCGTCCTTAACGACAACTATATCGTCCTTGTATCCTAAGTTGGGGATATCTTCCTTGAGAATGATTTTCATAACTTGATTGATGTTTTTAAGGGTTGGAGTTATTTCATCAAGTCGGTCACGTAAGGCAGCAGAGCCAGGTGGCGTGCACGCTTAACGGCCTGAGCTACGCGGCGCTGGAACTTCAGCGAAGTACCGGTGATACGACGGGGCAGGATTTTGCCCTGCTCGTTAAGGAATTTCTTGAGGAACTCGGGATCCTTATAGTCGATATATTTGATGCCGCTGCGTTTGAAACGGCAGTATTTCTTTTTCTTTACGTCTACCGAGAGGGGAGTGAGGTAACGGATTTCAGATTGCTGTGCCATGTGTCTTAGTTGTTTTCTTTATTTTCTGCTTCAACTTCGGTTTTATCCTGAGCCTTGGCTCCACGAACGGCGCGGCGTTTTTCAGCGTACTCGGCAGCATATTTGTCGAGACGGAAAGTGAGGAAACGGAGAACGCGCTCATCGCGACGGAATGCGGTTTCAAGCTTGCGGACAATGGTCGGGTCAGCATTGAATTCAACGAGAGTATAGAAGCCTGTACTCTTCTTCTGGATGGGATAAGCGAGTTTGCGCAGACCCCAATTTTCCTCATTCACTATGGTGGCGCCGTTGTCGGCGAGTACCTTTGTGAATTTGTCTACCGCTTCCTTCATCTGAGCATCAGACAAAACGGGAGTTAAAATGAAAACGGTTTCGTACTTCATGTTAAAGTAGGGTTAATATTAAAATGTAATTTTTGTTTTTGCGGTGCAAAGTTATGATTTTTTTTCGTTATGCGCAAACCGTAACTCACTTTTTGTGACGGATGCGGCGTACGCGACGCGGTGCGGAGTTCTCAGTATCAACGTCACGGAGTGCGGGAAGCACGTCGGTCATGTCGTCGATACGACCTACAGCCTTCAGCAACTGAAGGAAAGTTGCGAACGAAATATTGGCGGCCATACCGCTTTCGAATTTCGAGATTGTGGCGATGGTAAGTCCGGTTGTTTCGGCTACATCGCTCTGAGTTAAACGCTTACGAAGACGATACTCTTTGTAGTTGGCGCCGAGTGCGCGTACGATTTCAGCAGTTGTGCTCTCTTTAAATGTAATACCTTTCATATATTGTATGATCAAAAATGGCTTGTTCCGTCAAAGCAGTGGGTGCAGACCTTGCACTTTGGAAGACCGATTGCTTTGATGAGGTCCTCTATAGTGTTGAATTTAAGTGATGTAAGTCCAAATCGTTCACGGATCTTTTCAACCATCGCACAGTATTCGGGAGAACCTGTGGTGGCATAACGGTCGAGTTTGGCATCCGGATCACCTTCAAGTTCGCCGATAATACGGCGTGTGAGAAGTTCCATGTCAGACTTCGAGGAAGTGAATCCGACGTAACGGCAGCCGTAGATAAGTGGCGGACATGCAATGCGCATATGAACTTCGCGTGCACCACATTCGTAAAGCACTTTCACATTATCATTAAGCTGAGTCCCGCGGACAATGGAATCATCGCAGAAGAGGAGACGGCGACCCTGCAGTATGGCACGGTTAGGCACCAGTTTCATTTTGGCGACAAGGTCGCGCATTGACTGATTGCTCGGAGTGAAACTGCGGGGCCACGTAGGGGTGTATTTGGAAATGGCGCGGCGGTAAGGTACGCCTTTGCCTGCCGAATAACCGAGTGCCATGCCTACGCCCGATTCCGGTATTCCACAGGCACAGTCAACATCAGTATTGTCAGTGCGTCCCATTCTGAAGCCCGATTCGAAACGTACTTCCTCAACGTTTCTTCCCTCATAGCAGGAGGTGGGGAAACCGTAGTACACCCATAGGAAAGAGCATATCTGCATCTCGTCGCCCGGGGCTTTGAGCTGAGTCACACCGTCGGCAGTCATTTCTATTATTTCGCCCGGTCCCAGATCCCTTACCGGAGTAAAGTCGAGGTTAGGAAATGCGGTTGACTCTGACGAAAGCGCATATGCGCCCTCTTTGTGTGCCAATACAATAGGAGTACGACCAAGACGGTCGCGCGCGGCAATAATGGAATTTTCGGTAAGTATCAGTAGTGAACATGATCCTTCGATCATGTCGAACATGTGACTTATCCCCTCGGTGAATGTCTTTCCCTGTGTTATCAGAAGTGCTATAAGTTCGGTCTGATTAGTAGAGCCTGAACTCAGTTCGCCGAAGTGCATTCCATCCTCGAGAAGTTTCTTTTCAAGAGAATCGATGTTATTTACTTTGGCGACGGTTACAATGGCAAATCTGCCTAAATGTGAATTGAATACAATAGGCTGCGGATCGGTGTCACTTATTATGCCGATTCCCGAGTCGCCCTTGAATTTGTCCAGCTCATGCTCGAACTTAGTGCGAAAGTAAGTGCTTTCGAGGCTATGTATCGACCGGCAGAAAAGCCGGTTTTCTCTGTCATAGGTCACCATGCCTCCGCGTCGGGTGCCCAGATGCGAATTATAGTCGGTGCCGTAAAAGAGATCCGTACGGCAGGCGTGCTTGGCAGCAACGCCGAAAAAACCTCCCATAGAACTTTAACTAAATTTGCTTTAAAAAATTGAGTGTGCAAAGTTAGTAATAATTATTTTTACCTCCAAAATATGTTTACTCTTTATTGTTTTAAAGCTAAATATTTTTAATATCCTATAGATGGAGGTTTTTTTACGGACTTTAAACGACCCAAATTGTATTAAAATTGTTAATTTTGCATAACACAAACGTTTCAATGAGTACAGACACAGTAAAACAAAACTCTCAGAGTCCTGAAATATTAGGCACCAATTCCATCGGGCGTCTACTGGTTCAGTATTCAGTACCTGCCATCATAGCCAGCATAGCGACATCGGTCTACAACATCATTGACAGTATTTTTATAGGTCGTGGAGTGGGAGCTATGGCAATAGCGGGACTTGCTATTACTTTTCCGTTGATGAACCTTGTAGTGGCATTTGTGACACTTATCGCTGTGGGTGGTGCCACTATTTCGTCGATTTTTCTCGGACAACAGAATAATAAGCGGGCAACCGATACGGTGAATAATGTGATGGTGTTAAGTCTGATTCATGCGGTCATATTCGGTGGAGTAACCTTATTGTTCATTGATCCGATACTGCGGTTTTTCGGCGCGACCGACGAAACAATTCCCTATGCGCGTGAATTTATGGAGGTGATCCTCTACGCTACCCCGGTGACATATGTGTTTATCGGACTGAATAACCTCATGCGTGCCACGGGTTATCCTAAAAAGGCGATGGTGTCGGCATTACTTTCGGTTGCGGTTAACCTTATTCTCGCTCCCATATTCATATTCGTGCTCGACTGGGGTATACGCGGGGCGGCTTTTGCAACGGTCTGCGGTCAGACAGCCGCATTCATATGGGTGTTGGCGCACTTTATGTCCAAGAAGAGTTTTATTCATTTCGACTTGAATAACCGTTGGTTCACAAGCGGAATTATAAAGCGTATCTACGCCATCGGTCTTTCGCCTTTCCTGATGAATGTGTGTGCGTGTGTAGTGGTCATATTCATTAATAAGGCGTTGCTTGATTACGGAGCGGAAATGGGCAATATGGCTGTAGGAGCCTACGGTATCCTGAACCGCACAACCATGTTCTCGATAATGATTGTGTTCGGTATAACTCAGGGTATGCAGCCTATTCTCGGATATAATTATGGTGCCGGCAACTGGAAGCGTGTCAAGCAGACTCTCAAGATAGGCATGTGGATCGGCATCGGCATCACCATGGTAGGAGCTGTTGCCGGAGAAGTGTTCCCCGACACCATCACCGGACTGTTCACGACGGATGAGACACTCAAACATATAGCCAGAGAGGCCTACCGAATTTATTATATTGGTTTTGGTGTGGTTGGAATGCAGATAGTAATTACGAATTTCTTCCAGTCGGTAGGCAAGCCGAAACTTTCAATATTCCTGTCGCTTACCCGTCAGTTGGTATTCCTCATTCCATTCCTGGTCTTCTTGCCGCGTTATTTCGGTATAGACGGTGTGTGGATCAGCATGACGGCATCCGATGTCATAGCGTTTGTGTTCGCTGTAGTGACACTTTTCATAGAGATGCGTCGTCAGGAGCGGCGACTGAAACAGAATCAGCTCGGACTTTGATCACTCGTATTTGTAGTCTACGCTCGGCAGAACTGTTTTGTAGGCAGACATGCACATGCCTGTGACAGAACCGCGGTAAGTGGGATCGGATATAAAATAATCCTTTCCCTGGAAGCGATATTCCACTCCGGGTTTACCGTCGTTGATACAAACCGAAGCCGCCTCGTGCCCAGGGTAGCCGATTACGTGGCTCTCCAGTCCAAGTACATTCCACAGCAGGTAAGTATAGAAAATAGCCCTGTCTTCGCAGTCGCAAGTGGGATAGTAAAGGATTTCCTCAAAGAAATATGGTTTTTCGAAGCCGTGTGTAGCCTGATCGGTAGCATAATCGAATGCAAAATGAACGAAACGCAGCAATGAGTCAACCGCCTGCCGGGTTTCCCTACCGTTGAGCTGCTCCTTGAACTGCCGGACGATATCGGCACGGAGATCGGGGTCGATTACCGAGTGCGCGTACTCGCCTATCTGCATTTGCGGATATCGGTGCAGCAGTGGGAATATGTTGGCATTAACTTCTCCGGATATGCGGAATGAACCATTCTGTATCGCGAAATTATGAGGTGAATACGGCAGATTGAGTTTGCCGAGCTGCAGATCGAGCTTATCTCCCAGCTTCGCCCCTTTCGGTAGGCGGCATGTTGAAATACGGTCGAATTCATCGGCATCCTCCTTGCCGGGTGCGGAAAAAATGAAGTAACGTGTGCCGTCAATCAGCATGTATGCCCGTCCGTATATCATTTGTCGGGTAGCGGCGAGTAACACGCCATCGCCTTTACCGTCCTTCGCAAGGCGGACATCATAACCGAGATTCGCCATTATATAATGCACGAGTGACATCTGTGATGTAGAGTGGCAATCGGCATAGCGGTCGGCAACGTAATCCATTACAAAATCAAATGTAAGATAATCGTTCAATCCGAGTTCTACAGCTTTTGTCTTGATGATACGGACCAGCTGTTCGGTGCGTGGGTCACGTGCGAGAGTTTTCCACCGGTTCCCGAAATTACGCAGTCGACCGGTGCCTACAATGTCGCTGAGATCGATATCCTGCATGGGAATTTCTACTCCCTTCCATGACATAATATTCACCGGTAATTCGAATACCGCATCCGACGGATCGAAAATTTCGATGCTGTTTGTTTCGCGTTCTTCCATAGCCGGAGCCGGAAGAGTGGTCACGAGTACATCTTCCACCGGATCGTCATCAGCCATTTCTAAAACCACCGATTCACCGACATTGTCGTCACCTGAAATTTCAGGAACGGATTCAGGCTTTGGTGAGGTAACACGTTCTTTTCCTCTGAAGCCGTCATATTCCACCCATATGCCATCAAGGAACCGTGCATAATCGGCAAGGATACCACTGCGGAACGAATTATAGTCGTTGAGTAGCCCCTGGCGGAATTCCTGAAAAGACTGTCCCTGCGGCTTAGCCGAAAATGGTACAAGCAGAACAATAATCATTAAAATTCCCGGTAAAATATGTCGTGAAATACGAGTGTTGGATCGCATGAATGTGTAAGGTTTAGTTGATTATTCCGCGAAGTTACAAAAAAAAGCAATTCATTCCGTGTAATAATAAAAAAAATCGGGGCGCCCAGCTCACGCAGGACACCCTCGAGGTCAATCTTTCATCAATCTTCTAAACCTTAGTATGAGTCAATTGCAAATCTATAGTATATGTGAAATTCTCTTTTGTCAGATGGAGTTAAGCAAATCAATCTTACCTTCGTTGACCAGCTTGAGGATAAGTTCGCCGAACAGAGTGTTCTGCCAGGCGAACCAAGCCCGGGTAAAATTGGTCGCGTCGTCCTTGTTGTATGATTCATGAACGAATCCTGTACCGGCGTCGGTATCCATCACCGAACGTATACAAGCAGCGATTTCATTGTCGTCGGTACTTGTGAACGCCTTCATCATCACACTCATGGGCCATATCATATCATAACCGACGTGGGGTCCTCCGATACCTTCGCCGGCTTTCCCGGAGAAGAAGTAGGGGTTGCTGTCGCTCCATACGAAACGGCGTGTATTCTGATATATCGGATCGTTCACATCCACATCGCTGAGATAGGGGAGTGACAGCAGACTCGGTGCGTTTGAATCGTCCATCATATATGCGTTTCCGAAGCCGTCTACTTCAAATGCGTATATCGATCCGTAAACCGGATGATTGACTACGGCATATTGTGCGAGAGCGGTATCCACTTCGTTGGCGAGGTCGCTACACTCGTTTGCAAGCTCGTTATTACCGTTAACCGTAGACAGAATTTCAGCCGCCTTGCGGAGAATAGATACCGCGAAGAAATTTGACGGTACCAGATACTGCAGGGTGGTGGCATCGTCGCTCGGCCGGAAGCACGATACTATCAGCCCGCACGGTTTTACGGGCGAACCGTTACCATTATTGTTGAGAGTGTCCAGAGCGCGTTCCGATGAGCGCATGAATGTGTATGAACCTACACCGTCGCGACGCTGCTGCTCTTTGAAAGTGGCGAGTATGGTGGTTATAGCCTGAAGCCAGGTGTTGTCGAAAATCGAGTCATCTCCGGTAACTTTCCAGTATTCATAGGCGAGTCGTACCGGATAACAGAGCGAGTCGATTTCCCATTTACGCTCGTGAACCTCGGGTCGCATCTCAGTCATATCTGTCATCCATTCTCCGCCGGTAGGACCATCATTGAAGGCATTGGCATAAGGATCGAGCAGGATGCACTTGAACTGGCGACGGATTACCCCTTCAACCATATCCTTGAGTTTCGGATCGGCGGCGCAGAGCTGGACATATGGCCATACCTGAGCGCCGGAGTCGCGGAGCCACATGGCATGGATGTCGCCGGTGTAAACAAATGTATCGTTTTTGCCATCCTCCTTATCTTTGCGGAAGTGAACCGTTGTATCTATAGTGTTAGGAAAACAATTCTCGAACATCCAGGCGAGCTTCGGATTAGTAAGAAGTGCCTTTACGCGCGCTATCTGCGCCTCGACAGCATCCGAGCGGAACAGACGTTCATTCTGAGGCGGACGGCATGTACGCGAGTACTGATCGGTGACCGCAGTGTTATCTGCGGCGCACACCGGGACATTTGCGGCACTTACTGCAGATCCTGCCGATGCGAGCAGCATGCCCGATAAAGTGATCAGAAAACGATGTTTCATATTTTCCATTGTTTTGTTTCGTGGAAGTTTGTTCATTGGTTACGGTGCAAAGTTAGTGATGGTACATTTATCAGGATGTACCGTATTATGTCAAAGTTGTAAGATATAGGGTAATCAGCGAAAAATGTCGGAAAACATACAGAATTTGTCGTGATTCATACAAAATAATGGTCATTCGTCCGGTTCTGTACTCATCGAAAGCGAGTCATCGACACATGTCTGCTGCATCCGGTATTCGCGCGGAGTCACTGAAAAGTTCTTTCGGAATTCCGTGTAGAAGTGTGAACGGTTGGAATACCCGCACCGGAAAATAATCTCACCAATTGTCAGCGAAGTTGTGCGCAACAGTCGGGCGGCATTGTTCATGCGGTGAGTCTTTATGAATTCGCTTGGCGAAACCTGATCCATTTCCTTGAGCCGGCGTGTCAGCACACGTGCCGACATATTGAAGTGATCAGCTATAGACTCAGTACGCAAATCAGGATCGTCGAGACGCGAGTCGATAAATGCCACATATCTGTCGAAAAATTCCTTGTCTTCACTTCGCACGAGCTGTCCCTTGGAGTACTCGTACGCACTGTCGGAGTTGTTGTAATATTCTTTCAGTTTATGTTTGAAGTCGAGTAGTCTGTTTATGACGGCTCTGAGATAACTGAAGCTGAAAGGCTTTCCAATATAAATATCGGCTCCCGATTCGATACCCTGCACCATTTCCTCATTGGAGTTCTTCGCAGACAGAATAATAAGCGGTACATGCCGGGTGTGCCGGTTTGCCTTTATCTGCCGTGTCAGTTCGAGTCCGTCCGTTCCGGGCATCATTACATCTGTAATAATCAGGTCGGGAGGCGACTGCACTATCAGGTCAATAGCCTCGCGTCCGTCGGTCGCAGTGGTTATATCGTACTCTGAAAGTGAATCCGAAAGCAATGTGAGCATTTCCCGGTTGTCATCCACAATAAGGATTCGCGAGCGGGAAGCATCACGTTCTGTCGGCAGAGGTCCGGGGGCTGATACTGTCGGCTTCACAATACTCTGAGATGAAACAGGTATTTCTGGGACAGCTATTGCCGCGGGAGTGGCGGTGTGTTCTGCGGGTGTATCTTCATCCGGTTCAAGAGCGGGGAGTGTTACTATAAAAGATGCATACTTGCCTACCACGCTTTCAATTTCGATGTTTCCTTCAAGTATTTCAACCATCGAATGACATATTGCCATGCCCAGTCCGTTGCGTGCCGACAATCCTTTCGTGGCGTTTTCCTCTACATTATCCAGGATGGCGTAATGGTTGAATATCCTCTCCTTATCTTCTTCTCTGATACCCTTGCCCGTGTTCCAGACAGTCAGCTGCAGAGAGTCGTTCTCGCAAACTTTGAGTCCGATCCTGATTGTACCGCCGGTCGGAGTATATTTGAAGGCGTTGGAAATAAGGTTCGTGATGATTTTACTGAGGCATCGGTAATCCGTATTCCATGCTATGTCAGGTTGCACCTCGTTGATGACCGCCACTCCGTTACGTTCCGCAAGATCACTGAACGAATTAATGGTTTCGTTACACAGATCGCTGACGTCGATATGACGTACCTTCCGGCGGTTATTACCGGTTTCGATACGGCGGAAATCGATGATTTCCTGAATGAGATTATTCAGGCGCTGGGTATTGCTCCGTATCAGTGACACATATTTGTGAATGTAACTGTCAGTCTTTTCATAAGCGAGGATTCGTTCGCACGGACCGTATATCAGTGTCAGAGGCGTCGAGAATTCATGAGTTATATTGGTGAAGAATTTTAGTTTCTCTTCATAAACTTCATCTTTATGCGCCCGCTGCATATCTTCCAGTTCCCGTTTCTGGTTAAGGCGCTGGCGGCGTAGAAGCGTATATATGAACCAGCCGATTGCGGCAATCACTATCAGGATATACAGTATTATGGAGATGGGAGAGAGATACCAGGGCGGAGCAACGTATATATCAAACTGTGATACGGGACTTTCGTAGCCTGTCTCGTTATTCACGTATTTCACGCGCAGAGAATGGTTGCCATGAGGCAGACCATTGAATGACAAAATATTGCTCGTTGCATTATTATACCATTCTTTTCCATCGAGCGAGTAATAGAAATAGGTGTTCACAGCCGTGATAAAATCGGAGAGCGAGAACACTAATGAAAAGGAGCTGTTATCATTTTCGAGTGACAGGCGTCGTGCCTCAGAGTCATAATAACGGTGAATACCCACTTTTTTATCACCTATGGATAAACCGATCAGTTGTATTTCAGGACTATAGCTTGTGTCCGGTCTGAAATCACCGTTGCGGCTCACTATAGCTATACCGTCGGTACCACCGAATATGATTATGCTGTCACCGGCGAGACATGCCGCTCCGTCGCTGAATTCCGATACAGTGACTCCGGAAATACGGTCATAAGAACGTGTGTGTCCGGTTGCCGGATTCAGACTTACAAGACCGCGGTTGGTCGAAATCCATATATCGCCGCATGAGCTTTTCATCACCGAGTGTACGGTATTATTTGAAAAACCTTGGGTTTTCCCTATATATATCTGTTCGTTGTTTGGAGTGCGTCGTATAAGTCCGTGTCCGGTACCCAGCCATAGTGTGGAGTCCTGAGGGAGGATAGCAAAAACATCATTTATGGTGTTTGTATCGTATGAGTTATGCAATGGCAGCAACTTCAGTGTATCTGCTTTCTCATCCAGAATGAAAGCACCGAGACCGCGGTTGCCGAATACGGGGTTACCTTTCAGGCCCGCTGCCAGCGCGAATATGTAGTTGCTGGAATGTTTCCCGTCGCCGCTCAGATACTGATGTACATCGTACAGTCGGGGCACCGGCTGGCTGTTGTCGATGCGGGCACGGAAAACACCTTGACCGGTCGATGCCATCCAAAGTACGGAATCACCTTGTTCATATATTCCATGGAGCCATCGCGCTTTAAACGGAGGGGTATCGATAGCATGGATATGTCCCGTGCGGCGGTCGTACATGTTCACTCCTTCTTCAGTTGCGATCCATATGCGGTCGTGAGCGCCCGGAGCAGTGGCAAATACCTGATTACTACGTAGTGGGGAGTTGGTGGTAGTAAAGCGGGCAATTCCTTTATGTGATCCGTCGGCAGTGTTGAAACCGGCAACCCGGAGCAGTCCGTCACCCTTGGTGCCTATCCACAGATTATGGTCATCGTCAATCAGAAGTGATCGCACAGGGTGAGAGATGAGGGCGTCGAACCGTGTGAAATCAAGTGATTGAACCATGTATTCCGAAGAAAAGTAGTTATAAAGTCCGTGGCAGTCAGAACCAATCCATATCACCTCCTGATTGTCGGAAGCAGCGAGACAGAACACGCCGACATCAATGTCGAGCGGGCGGGTGGAGTAATTGTTAGCGGCATCCGCCAGAATAACACCATCGGTGGTGAACGAGATAAACAGGTTGTTACGTTTGTCGGCGACAATACCCGAAATCTCGCCCCGTTCGGCAATCTGTGCCGGAATGGCAGTAATCGAATCACTTGTAAACGTCACCGGATCGAACCGACGTATCACCCCATGATCATTGACAGTATACACGAATTTACGGTCAAATCCGGCATACACAAGTTTATCGTTGTCCACCGTTATACGACGTTGAGCGGGATCGACTTCATTTTCAGGCATGAGGCTGATTGAATATATTCCGTCGGGACCGAACGTTATCATGCGGTTGGCAACGAAGCCGAGTACGAATACATTTTCATGGTCAGCTTCCACACCCGGCAGAATGTGAAATGAGTGATCCTCCCGGTCGAACCGGTGTACCCGGTTATTCTCATCCAATAAGAACAGGTCATTCCGGGAATTTTTTGCGATGATTTCGCGTCCGTGAAATTGCGGAAATTCATCCATTGTCCCCTTGCGGGTGTCGATACGGTCGATGCCGAAGTTGGTACTTATCCACATTTCTCCCGGCTCACCTTCCATCATGGATTCTATGATGTTTCCTGACAGGCGAAGATCCGGAAAAATTGATTCGAATCCATAGACTGTAAGACCGTCATAAAGGTTTACACCGTCACAGGTCCCTATCCACAGTAATCCCGATTCGCTGTTACACAGTGAAAGAATGGCACTGTTGTTCAATCCGTCTGTATTGGTAATACGGCGCATATTGTATGCGTCTGCCTCTAAATGGCAGAAAGTGACTATGAATATGGAAAGCAGTGAGAGAATGTGATGTATGGATAGTTTGATTCTCTTATACATGGTATTCAGAAATTTCGGTCAAAGTTAGCAATAATCCGACATAAAACATACTTTTTTGACCAAAAACCGCACATCGCACCTCTCTGATAATGATTAATTTCGCATATCAAAGATTACTAATCAAACATACTATGTACAATTTCAGACTACTCCCGCTGGCAGCATCTGTCGTCGTGCTGACCGGTGGAGTTTTAACACTTCAGAGCTGCCATAAGCCGGACGCCTCTGAGCCGGTAGCGCTCAGGGCTCCGGCATATCCGCTTGTGACTATTGACCCTTACACAAGTGCATGGTCGGCTTCTGATCAGCTGTACGGTGCAGGTGTCACCCACTGGACCGGCAAACCCTTCCCGCTTATAGGTGCCGTGCGCATCGACGGTGAGATTTATCGCTTCATGGGGCAGGAACTTCCGATACTGACAAATATCGTACCTACTGCGGCAAGCGGGGCGTGGAGTGGCAGATTTGTCACCGAAAAACCTTCGGATGACTGGATGAAGCCGGGTTTTGATGATTCGTCATGGAATTCGGGTGAGGGTGCATTCGGTTCGATACCTGCCGAAAGTCTTGCTAAAACAGAATGGAACGGTCCGGAGATATGGACACGCCGCACATTCGACATGCCGGAGGATGTCTCGGATAAACCATTGTATCTCAATTACTCACACGATGATGATATGATAGGTTATATCAACGGAATAAAAGTGGTCGATACCGGTAATGACGCACAGAAGAACCGCACAGCCGAGCTTAGCGATGAAGTCAAGGCTACCTTGCGCCCTCAGGGCAATGTGATAGCCGCCTGGTGTATGGATCGCGGAGGACTCGCGTTTGTTGATTATGGTGTGGATGCCGAGATGTCGGCATCGCGCTTTTTCACCAATGAGGCAGTGCAGACTTCTGCCGTTGTGAATCCGATGAACACTATCTATACTTTCACTTGCGGCGCGACTGATCTTAAGATTACATTTACGGCTCCTGCTTTCCTTGACCGGCTTGACTTGCTGTCGCGTCCGGTGAATTATATGACCTATGAGGTGGTTTCAAATGACGGTCAGGAGCACGACGTGGAGTTTTACGTAGAGGCTGGAAAAGAATGGGCGCTGGACAATATCGGTCAGACTGCCGAGTCATCAATATTGGAACTGCCTGATAATCTGTGTGCGGTGACTGTCGCTAATGTCGAACAGAATCCTGTTAACCGTTCCGGCGATGATGTACGCATTGACTGGGGGCGTTTCTATCTTGCATCCGCCAAGGATGGTGTAACACCGTTTATCGCTGATGGAGTGGCAGCGCGTCAGGCTTTTATAGCCGGTGATTCGATTATTCCGGTCGTTGGCGAACGCATAGGCATGGTTATCGATAAGGGTAAAGTGGGTAAATCGGCTGTTTCGGGATTTCTGATGTTTGCTTACGACGACGGTTATTCGATTCAGTATTTCGGGAATAATCTCCGGCCCTACTGGAACCGCAACAATAGTTCAACGATTGCTGATCAGCTCGCATCGGCAGCCCGCGATTATCCGCAACTGATGAAAGAAACCGCAGAATTTGATAGGGAAATGCTCGCACAGGCTACCGAAGCCGGGGGCGAGGAATATGCGGCTCTTTGCGCACTCGCTTACCGTCAGGCAATTGCGGCGCACAAGCTCGTCGAATCACCCGACGGTGAACTTCTATGGTTTTCGAAGGAGAATTTCAGCAATGGCTCTATCGGCACGGTTGACATAACCTATCCGTCGGCACCGTTGTTCCTGCTGTACAATCCCGAACTTGTAAAGGGGCTTATGAACCATATTTTTGATTACAGCGAGAAATACGGCTGGGTAAAACCATTCCCGGCACACGATGTCGGAACATATCCGCTTGCAAACGGTCAGACTTATGGTGGTGACATGCCTGTCGAAGAGGGAGGTAATATGCTGATTCTTGCCGGCGCGCTTGCCCGCATTGAAGGGAATGCCGATTATGCCGCAAAACACTGGTCGACTCTTACAACATGGGCTGAATATCTTGCAGAATTTGGTCTTGATCCTGAGAATCAGCTTTGTACTGACGATTTTGCCGGTCACTTCGCTCATAACGCAAATCTTTCGGTCAAAGCTATCATGGGGCTTGAATCATACAGTTATCTTGCCGGAATGCTTGGGAAAAAAGAGGTAGCCGAAAAATACGATAAAATGGCACGTGAAATGGCAACTGAATGGGAGAAACTTGCCAATGACGGCGATCATTACAGGTTGACATTCGATAAGCCCGGAAGTTGGAGCCAGAAGTATAATATGGTATGGGATAAGCTGATGGGATTCGATGTCTTTGCCGATTCAATTATCAGGAAGGAAATACCTTACTATCTTGCGAAACAGAACCGTTACGGACTTCCGCTCGATAACCGCGAACTTTACACCAAGACCGACTGGATAATGTGGACCGCTACTATGGCACCCGATAAGGAGACATTCGTGGAGTTCATCTCTCCGGTCTATGATTTCATGAACGAGACATCCAACCGTGTTCCTATGAGCGACTGGGTATTCACCGATCGTCCCGAACAGCGTGGTTTCCAGGCGCGTGCGGTAGTGGGAGGTTATTTTATCAAGATGCTTGAGCAGAAGATGAAATAATACCGTACAAATCGGTTTATCGAGTACAAAAACATGTCAGCCCGCAGTCAGGAAATATAAGACTGCGGGCTGACATGTTTTTTATATACTGAAACTAATGCTGCTATTTAGCCGAGAGTTCACTGCTGAATGAATAAGGAACAGAGCCGGGAGCCGTACCGCGGGTTGTCGCCGGCGTATCCTGCATCTCGAAGTTGAGAACCGCGCCGTCAAAGAGTTCCTTCTGAGTAAGATAATTACGATCTGTCGCTTTGCCGTTAACAGTAAGCTTGCCGATATATCGGTTTGCATTACTGTTGTCCGGTGCATTGATAATCACATCGTTGCCATTTTCGAGATGAAGCGTTGCCTTGCGGAACAGAGGTGCTCCGAGTGCATATTCGCCACTGCCCGGACATACAGGATAGAATCCGAGCGCCGAGAAAACATACCAGGCTGAAGTCTGTCCGTTGTCCTCATCGCCGCAATAACCGTCAGGATTAGGGTTGTACATGCGGTCCATAGTCTCACGCACCCAGTATTGGGTCTTCCAGGGTTCTCCCGCCCAGTCATACAGATAAATCATGTGCTGTATAGGCTGATTGCCATGTGCATAATTGCCCATGTTCATTATCTGCATTTCACGTATCTCGTGTATCACGCCTCCGTAATAGCTGTCATCGAATACCGGCGGAACTGTGAATACGGAGTCAAGCATAGCCACAAATATCGGTTTACCACCCATAAGATCTATAAGTCCTTGTGGATCATGGAATACTGACCATGAATAGTGCCAGCTGTTGCCTTCGGTGAAGGCATCGCCCCACTTCAGCGGGTTGAAAGGCGACTGGAACGAACCGTCCTGATTACGTCCGCGCATCAGACGGTGTTCAGGATCGTATAGATTCCGGTAATTGAGAGCGCGTTCGGCAAACGGTTTCAATTCTTTTTTTGACTTGCCGAGAGCCTTGCCAAGCTGATAGATACACCAGTCATCGTAGGCATATTCGAGTGTACGGGCTGCATTCTCTTTGATATTCACGTCATAAGGTACGTATCCGAGTGTATTGTAGTATTCGTGCCCGAGCCTGCCTGTCGATGATACCTGAGGATGTACTTTAGTAGTGCCGCTTACCACACCTTCCCAGAGAGCTTCGATATCCTGCCCCCGCACCCCTGAAAGCCAGGCATCCGCAACAATAGAAGCAGAGTTGTTACCTACCATACATCCGCGGTGACCGGGACTTGCCCACTCGGGCAGAAAACCGCTCTCTTTGTAAGTATTGGCAAGACCCTCCTGAATTTTTGCATTCATTGACGGATACATGAGGTTAAGGAACGGGAAAAGTGCGCGGAATGTGTCCCAGAAACCGGTATCGGTGAACATGTACCCCGGAAGCACTTCGCCGTTATAGGGGCTATAATGTACCGGGTTGCCCTCAGCATCGATTTCATAAAAACTACGGGGGAACAGTACAGACCGGTAAAGACAGGAATAGAAAGTGCGCAGACGGTCTATATCATTGTCTTCCACCTCAATGCGCCCGAGTACCTCATTCCAGCGTGCACGTCCTTCCGACTTTACAGCCTCGAAATTCTTGCCGTCAAGTTCGCGCAGGTTTATCTCCGCCTGTTCGGGGCTGATGAACGACGAGGCGATACGTGCCGTCACCTTTTCACCTTTCACGGTAGGGAAACCTATAATTCCACCTGCGTGGTTGGCGGTTGCCGAGAGAGTTCCCTGATTGATATTTCCGTCGGTTACGGTAGCGGTATAGGTGAATGGTTTGTCGAATTCAATAACAAAATAGTTCCGGAAATTCTCCGGGACACCGCCCGAATTTTTAGTGGTATATCCGGTGATACGGCGTTTTGTGGGGTCGACTGTAACTGATGAGCCATTGTCGAACGGGTCCACAATAACAGTTGAAAGTTCTGATTCCGGGAAAGTGAACTGCATTATTGCAGCACGGTCGGTGGGAGCGATTTCGGCAATCACATCCCAGTCGGCAAGATAAGTGCGGTAATAGTAAGGTTTCGCTACTTCTGCCTTGTGCGAGAACCAGCTTGCACGCTCATCCTCGTCGAAAACCACCTTTCCGGTGACGGGCATTATCGCGAACTGTGCGTAATCGTTGATCCACGGACTCGGCTGGTGAGTCTGTTTGATACCGCGGATCTTTTCAGCATCGTAAGTGTAAGCCCAGCCATCGCCTGTTTTACCGGTCTGGGGAGTCCAGAAATTCATTCCCCAGGGCATGGCTACGGCAGGATAGGTATTACCGGTGGAAAGCGAATGTTTCGATTGTGAACCTACGAGAGTATTCACATAGTCAACGGGGTCGGCGGCGTTAGCCATCAGTGCTGCGGCGATGCCCGACACCACCATGGCAAGACGTGTGGAACCTGTTGAAAAAAATTTGTTTGTCATGAATAGGTTTAATTATGTTTTTGTATTGGTTTTGACATGAAATATAACTTTTGCAAAAATAGCCAAAAAGGATCGAAGAGGGGTTATGTGCGTGAATTAAAAATGTGCCACATTCTGTACTTTTTTGTATGCTATTTTTGTAACGATCACATAATCAGGATTGTAATTATTGTTGTGTCATAGGCGTGATATATTCATGTGTAAAATGTGCCCGATTAAGACAATTGTGTATTTAGACACGTAAATTAAGAATTATCGGGTAAACACCGCTTGCTCGGTTAAAAAAGATTTAATTACTTTGCCAAGTGAATAAACGTCTGAACATTCTTACCGAAAACAATAATAATCAATATTCCTTATCCAATCAAACATGAAAGTGAAATCTGCTCTTAAATCATTCGGGCTCTTCGCAATCAGCTGCCTTGCCATGCTGGCTGCGTCGTGTCATGATGACAAGGAAGTCCAGTCCGACTCGATTGTCGGAACCGGACAAGTTTCAGGAAAGGTGACCGACGAACTTGCCGTGCCTATCGCCGGCGTAACAGTCACCGACAAAGAATCATCGAAAACCACCACTACCGGTACTGACGGTTCTTACACATTAAGTGATGTGGCTATCCACAGCGAAGGTCAGATCATTCTATTCGAAAAAGATGGTTACGAGACAACTTCAATTACTCTTGTTCCTTCAAAATTCAAATCAAACATTGCCACTGCTGATGTAGAGATGGTTTTTGCTGACGCCTCTATCAAAGGTGTTATCACAGATGCCCGCAACAATGGCGCACCGCTCGAAGGTGTGACAGTAAGTGTCAGCTCGGCAAAGACTGTCAAGACCGGTGCTGACGGACGTTACGAGATTTCGGGTCTCGTGCTCCGCGACTACACCATAACCGTATCGAAAGAAGGTTTCGCTACCGTAACCAAAGCAATCAAAATGGATGATTTCGTTGATGGTGTAGCTACCTTTGACGCACGTATCGGCGGCATAGAGATACTTCGCGGTCTTACTGCCGAAGATCTCCGTCAGGCACCGCGTTGGTACAACAACGAGTATAAGGGCGGTCGAAATGCCGATGCCTACCCCATGTTCGACTGGGCATGTAATTACATGGCTACATTCACAACATGGAACGGTGACTATGAAGAACAGAACGAGGGTTCGACACTTCGTATCCGCAACAGTTCCGACGATCAGTCAAATCCTGCCGACAGCGAGAACTTCGATTCTTTCGTGTATGGACGCAAGCTGATCACTGCCGACAACAGTATCCTCACAGTTCAGGTACGTACTCATCAGCCTCCCTGTTATTGGGGTGTTCAGGTTATCGACCTCGAGGCTGCCGAACCGAAGGCGGTACTCATCGGCGGTGAGCGCATGTGTGATACCGGTTCATATATGAATGAGGCGTTCGACCTTTCCGGATATATAGGAAAAGAAGTCGTGGTAGTAATCGGACAGTTCCGTAAGGAGACCGGCGATTACTGGCATCAGCTCGTACTCCGTCGCATCGCATTCTCCAACGAGCCGTTCACCGATGTCATCTGCTGGATGCCCGGTACCGAGCTCCCCGCACTCGGCGGATGGCATATGACAGAATCAATCGTACGTTCGTCAATGCCGCAGGACCGCACCTCATTTACCGGTATCAGCCCGGTAGGCGGTAACCGCGATAACTATCGTGACGCATATTCAACCTGGCACGAAGCAGGGCATATCATGGCTTACTGGACATTCATGCCGCTGCATAAAGACCCGGAAGTATTCCCCGGCGAGGGATGGTTGATAAAGACCCGTGGTAACGAACCCGCTAATCTCGATGAACCGGAATCATATGTCTATGCCAAGTTCTCGATTTATGAAGGTCACAACAAACTCACTCTCACCACACGCAACTTCGGTGGCAATTACACCTTCTTCAAGGTCAACGCCATTACCATGGACTGCAATGTAAATGCCCTCGCTCCTGTAAGCAATACCTGCGAAGACGCTTCAGCAGCTGATAACGGATGCTGGAAATTCAAGAGCGGCGACAACTACTGTGACTTTGTCTACGACTTGTCACAGTTCAACGGTCAGGATGTCCTGATCACCGTCAGCGTCCACAACGGAGAGCAGAACGGTGATGAAAACAAGCTCGTGTTCAACAAAGTGACCATCGACTGATATAAGTAACCATAAGCACTGACAAACGATGAAAATATCGAAAGTTTTAGCTGCCGTGGCACTGCTCGCAATGAGCGCCTCCTGTTCTTCGGACGATCCCAAGGTGGATTCCGGAGAACAGCCGGGGACCACTCCCGGCGGCAATACGGAGAATTCTGTTGCCGAGACAAATGTTTCACGTGCCATAACCATCATTGACGCTGCTGTTGACAATTACTTCGAGTCATCGTCGATGATCATGCACCGGTATTATAATCCTTACACCGGAAACAGATCGAATGAAACCGGAAGCGTATGGATGTACACCAGTTCTATCGAGGCTGTCAACGCTACCCTCAAAGCGATGAAGGCTCTGAAGGCTGACGGAAAGAGCGCCTTATACGATGCCAACTGGAACCGCTATACCGATCTCCTTGCACGTCTCATCGAAAATCTTGAGTTCTATGCCGGAACATACTCGCTGACTTCCTATACAGGCACTGCCAGCTGGACTGTATATGCCGTAAACCGTGCTTCAGGGAAGGGTACCGCCGATGTAACCGGAGTCCTGAATGTTTATGATGACCAGGAATGGCTCGTGCGTGAACTGTTGGAGGCTTACGAAATCACCGGAACGGCCGGCTATCTCGAAAAAGCCGAGTATCTTACCTCATATGTACTCGATGGTTGGGATTGTTCGGTCGATAACAAAGGAAACGAATATGGAGGCATCACCTGGGGTCCCGGTTATATAACCAAACACTCATGCAGCAACGGACCGATAATCAGTCCGCTCGTCTGGCTCAGCGATATCTATAAGGGAAAGGATGACAAGATCACTTACCGGCGTATCGACAAGGATGGAAAGCGTTTCGAGGTTACCGAGCCGAAACACGACTATTACCTGACTATGGCAACCAAAGTGTACGACTGGCAGAAGAGCAAGCTTCTCGATGCCTCGAAAGGGGTCTACTGGGATATGTGCGGCGCTCAAGGTCAGATCAGTTACATCACTGTCGACGGAGTACGCTACCGCGCCCATAATAATGATGAGGGACCTACAGGCAAGTACTACAGTTATAATACCGGAACCATGCTTTCGGGAGCCGCCGACCTGGCGCGTGCCACCGGAGACTCACGTTTCAAGACCGATGTAGCAGAACTGACAGAAAAGAGTTTCTCCCATTTCGCGAAACTTGGCGAGAGCCGCCCCGGATATTATTCATTCGACCTGACCGGTTTCTCCCCGTGGTTCAACGGAGTGCTGATGCGTGCATATGCCGAGGCTTACAGCGTATGTCCCGATGCCGCCAAGGGTTGCGCCGCTTTTCAGGCGAATCTTGATTACGGTTATGAGCATTTCCTTCACAATAATATGCTGCCGGTCAATCCTCTTGCAGGTTGGAGCCGCGAACAGGCGAAGTGCGATGTCGAAGGTATGTTCACATTCGGTTTCGCTGCCGAGTATGCCGTGCTCGCATGCCATGACCTTGAGAAGAAGTAGAAAATAATCAATCAATCAAACATATGTTCAGAATCCTAAAATTCAAGTTAAGCACCGCTTTCGCAGTGGTGGCGCTGTTAGCGGCGCTGCTTCCGGGTGTGGTCGCGGCACAGACCGTCACTGTGACAGGTACGGTTACTGACCATGAGAATGAACCGCTCATAGGTGCGTCGGTCATGGTGAAAAATACAAAAACCGGTGTCGTGACGAATGTCGACGGCGAATATGTCATCACCACCTCTCCCGACGCGACCCTCGTTTTCAGCTATATCGGCTGTAACACGAAGGAAGAGAAGATAGCCGGCCGTACAGTTATCAATGTACAGCTCACTACCAACGCCCAGGTCATGGATGAAGTCGTGGTGGTCGGTTACGGCGTACAGCGCCGCGGTTCTATCACAGGTGCTGTGTCGTCCATCAAGGGCGATGACATCATCAAGACCAACAACGAAAACCCGCAGAACATGCTCACCGGTAAAATACCCGGTGTACGTGTCTGGCAGAAGAGTGCCGAGCCCGGTACCTATAACAATAACTTTGATGTCCGCGGTCTTGGCAGTCCGCTGGTGGTTATTGACGGCGTTCCCCGTACTGTCGAGGATTTCCAGCGTCTGAATGCCAACGACATTCAGGATGTCTCGGTCCTCAAGGATGCTGCCGCCGCAATATACGGTGTACGTGCTGCAAACGGTGTGCTGCTTGTCACCACCAAGAGCGGTGCGTCCGGTCAGACCAAAGTGAACTACAACGGATCATTCACAATCCAGAAACCACAGGGTATGCCGAAACTTGCCGATGCCCTCGATGCAATGACAATCTGGAATGAAAAGAGCCGTAACGACATCAATGGCGGTTCGATAATCTATACCGAAGCCGATTTCGAGGCTTATCGTAACGGTACACGCCGTCAGACCGACTGGAACGGCGAGGTAATAGCCGATTGGGCTCCCCAGACACAGCACGATATCAGTGTATCGGGAGGCAATGACCGCACCCAGTTCTTCGCAAGCCTCGGATATATCTATCAGGAAGGTATTTTCAAGTCGGGCGACCTCAACTATGACAAGTTCAACCTCCGCAGTAATCTCACTACAAAACTCTGGAACGGTGTTAAACTCGACATCAACCTTTCAGCGATGTCCGACACCCGTAACACACCGTATAACAGTGCGGTCGACATTATCCGTAATTACTGGAAGCAGGGTGTGCTGTATCCCGCATACGCCGATCCGGAAGGGACAATGCTTAACTATGCCGGTCTCGACCTGGAGCAGAACACCGTAGCAATGATGACATCGGACGTTACCGGTTACCGCAAATACAAGAAAAAGACATTCCAGTCGGGCGCCGCGCTTACCATCGATCTCGGCGCTTATACAAAAGCTCTCACCGGATTGCAGGCAAAAGCGCTTATCAGCTATGATTATACGGTCGACAACAACGAAATCTACCGTAAGGAATATTATCAGTATGCTTACGACGAGACTACCGATTCATACATCCAGAAACTCTATGCCGCAAGCTCTCCCTCGAATATGCGCCGTGAGTTCTACGACAAATCACAGCTTCTGTCACAGTTCACTCTTAACTACAACCGTAAGTTCAATCAGCTTCACAACGTAGGCGCACTCATCGGTTGGGAAACCACCAGCCGTCACGGCGACAACTTCTACGCTTACCGCGATCTCGCATTCTCCATACCGTATCTTCTCGCAGGTGTTGAAGAAGGTCAGGTCGGCTCGATGAACACAGGTACAGGTGATCTTTATGATATGGGCAACGAGGCGCTTATCGGTCGTCTTACTTATGATTTCGACAGCCGTTACCTCATCGAAGGTCAGTTCCGTTACGACGGATCTTCAAAGTTTGCCAAAGGACATCGCTGGGGTTTCTTCCCGTCGGTATCGGCAGGCTGGCGTATCAGCGAGGAACCTTGGTTCAAATCACTTGACACGCACGCATTCTTCAATCAGTTGAAACTCCGTGCCAGCTATGGTGTACTCGGTGATGACGGTTCGATTAATTACGAATGGCTTCAGGGTTACACCTACCGTGGCGGAACCGTAGCCGACAACGGCAACTACAACGGTTACTCACCGGGCTTTATCCTTAACGGACAGTTCGTTTACGGTGTTAACCCCACTGCAATTCCCAATGAACTGCTCACATGGTACAAGGCAAAGACGTTCAACGTAGGTGTTGACTTCGAAGGCGGTAACGGAATTATCGGTGCTACCGTCGAATACTTCCTCCGCAACCGTGAAGGACTCTTCGCACGTAACACAGGCGATCTGCCTACTGTAGTCGGTGCAGAGGCTCCGCAGGAAAACCTTAACTCCGACCGTCATATGGGTCTTGAAGTACAGCTCACCCACCGTTACCGTGTAGGTGACTGGGCATGGAGCGCACGTGGCATCTTCTCCGTTACCCGTAACAAATATCTGACAGCAGTGCAGAACGCCAACTATGGAAACTCTTACGACCGTTGGCGCCATGATAACCTTAACAACCGTTATCAGGGTGTGCAGTTCGGCTACGAAGGAGCAGGACGCTATAACAACTGGTATGAAATCTGGAATGACCGTCTGTACACAGAACGCGACGTTCTTCCCGGCGACTACCGTTATGAGGACTGGAACGGTGACGGTCAGATCGACGGTCTCGATGAACACCCCTTTGCATTCGACCAGACCCCGTGGATGAACTTCTCGCTTGATCTTTCGCTCAACTGGCGTGATTTCGACCTGAATATGCTCTGGCAGGGTACGGCAATGGGTTCCATGAAGTACGAGGAACCCCTCTACGCCATCTGGGGTTCGAATGGCGGCGGTGTCCTCGAACAGTTCACCGACCGTTGGCACACAGCTGACCCCGAAGCGTTCGTATATGACCAGAATGCCGAATGGGTACCCGGCTATTATGCCTTCTCCGGACGTTACGCCAGAGATAATTCTTCATTCAACCGTGTATCAACCGATTACCTGCGTCTGAAGAGTGTCGAACTCGGCTACACCGTGCCGTCGCACCTCCTTGGCGGTAATACAATCCGTGTATATTTCAACTGCTACAATCCTTTTACCTTCACTAAGGTGAAGTTCGTCGATCCCGAGCACCCCGATTCGGATCTCGGTCGTCTCTACCCGCTTAACCGCACATATACCGTAGGTTTGAATCTCTCGTTCTAAATCACTAATTTTGTAAATGCAATGAAAAAAATCATCATATCAACCATCATGGGCCTGAGTCTTCTCACCTCGTGTGTCGACCTTGACATCTCGCCCAAAAACATGATGACAGCCGATGACCTTCTCAGCAACGAGGGTGGAATGGAACTGTATCTCGCCGAGCTTTACAGTAACCTCCCCATCGAGGACCTGAAATATCTGCCGCAGCGCGGTCCCAACTTCAACGGCTGGCTTGTCAGCAAGGGTGTTGAAGGAACAGGCGAAGCTGTAGGTCGTGACGGTATCGTTACCGCATTCACCGGTGAGGAAAAAGCCGGTGATTGCTGGAGAGATGCTTTCCGTGAATTGCGTAAGGCTAACTTCCTTATCGAAAATCTGCCCGCCTATCGCGGCAATTTCACCGAACTCGCCTATAATAACTATCTCGGACAGGCATACTTCATCCGTGCCTTCATGTTCACTCAGATGGCGATGCGTTACGGTGGTATACCTTTGGTAACCCGCGTGATCAATTATCCCGAGGATCAGGATAATCTGGAAGTTCCCCGTTCATCCGAGGAAGAAACATGGGATCAGATCCTGGAGGATTACACCACAGCAGCCGAACTTCTGATGCCTCAGAGCATCAAGCGCGGTTATGTCAACCGTTACATAGCTCTTGCCTATAAGTCGAGTGCCATGCTCTATGCCGGATCTGTCGCCAAATACAATCAGACTGTCGACGGCAACCTCACCGGTTTCGGTTCCAAGACAAACGTACGTGTCATGGGTTTCGCGCCCGACAGCTGGGAAGCAGCATCAAAACGCTATTTCGCTGAAGCCTACAAAGCAGCTTCAGAAATCATTTCCGATAATGTTTACTCGCTTCACAAATCAAAGTGGGCTGCGAACGACCGCAACGCACAGTATGAGAACCTCGTCGACATGACATTTGATGTCAACAGTACCGAGCATCTGTGGGTAAAGGAATACATGTATCCCACTTCCACTCACAGCTACGACGGCTACAACGGTCCGTATCTTCCGGGCACAAGCTACCCCTATCACTCACCGCTTAGCTGCGGTACTTGCCCGACAGCTGATTTTGTAGAGCTTTTCGACGGATTTGACCGTTATCCCGACGGCACCCTTAAGGTGACTACCGGCGATAAGATTACCGAAGGCGAGTACCTGATGTTCGACAATCTTTACGATTTCTTCGCCAATGCCGAGCCTCGTCTCCGCGCACAGGTAATATTCCCCGGTGACAAATTCGCCGGCGGTACAATTGACTCGTATGCCGGTTCGTATACCGGTTCCCTCCCCGTGACATCGCTTTTCAACGATTATACCTATGGTAACGCCACTCAGGAGTTCACTTCATGTGCCAAGGCTGATCAGCTTGTAATGAGCGCAAGTCCTACCGAGCTGAAATATGTCACCGATATATTCGGCAACGAAAAGCCTGCAACCGGTCCATGCGGACCTTACCGCTCATACGGTGAGTCAGGTGTCACAGGTCTTGTTACCCGTAAATGGCTTGATCCCGATTTCATCGGAGGTCGTGAGGGTGTGAGCGATCAGCCCTACATACTGATGCGTTATGCCGAAGTGCTTCTTGACGCGGCTGAGGCAGCCGTAGAACTTGCGATCGCCGGCGTTCAGTCGCCCGACGGTACCGATATGCTTGCAGTCGCCACCCAGGCTATAAAGGATATCCGTGAGCGTGCCGGTGCCGACCAGCTTACCGGAACACTCTCCGGATCGGTAGAGAGCCGTAACATAGTCCGCCGCGAACGCCGCAAGGAGCTTGCTTTCGAACATCAGGCAAAATGGGATATCCGTCGCTGGCGTGTACAGCACTACGAAGGTCGTGACGGTTTCTGGGGCGAGGTCCGCGACAAGGATTCATTCAGCAACAGCAACAATTACCGTTTCCGTGGTCTGTATCCGTTCTATTGCGTAGCCAACAACAAATATTTCTTCGACACCCATTTCCAGAATATGGCATCGAAGCAGCTCAGCTACAGCCCGGTTGACTACTACTTCTCAATCCCCGGCGGTGAGGTGAACAAGAGCTCTGTAATCGATCAGCAGCCTAACCGTTAATAAATAACTCTCTTACGAAAACCAATCGCAATGAAAAAACTTCAAATATTCGGCACACTTGCTGCACTGATGATGTCGATGAGTTCCTGCAGTCTCTTTGAGATCGACAATTACGACGAGCCTGAAGAGACCATCTGGGGCGAGGTGGTGGATGTCGCCACAGGCGAACGCGTCCTTACCGATCAGGGTAGCGAAGGAATCCGTGTGCGCATGACAGAACTGAGCTGGGGCGAGAACGCCGATCATAACCCCGACTTTTACGCAATGCCGGACGGCACATTCCAGAACACCAAGGTATTCGGCGGTCACTATTATGTGCGTGTCGACGGACCGTTCATCCCTATCGTACGCGAGACTCCCGACGGTGTCCTGCTTGCCGACGAAGGTCAGGAAATATATATCAAGGGTACTGCCAAGGTGAAATTCGAGGTACAGCCGTTCCTTAAAGTCCGCATCGTTGGCGAACCGCAGGTGAGCAACGGTCAGGTAAAAGCCAAAATCGTTGTAGAGCGTGCTGTTGCGAAATCCGATTTCCGCGACAAGATCGAGCCGACCCGTTCCGATTACTCCGACGACCTGCTTAACGTAACTGACGTACAATTGTTCGTAAGCTACTCGTCATCGGTAGGTTATCGTGCGCGCGACGAGCGCTGGTCAGCTTCCGCGACATTCCAGGGATGTGATTTCGATGACTATTTCGGCAAGGAGATCACTATTACTTCAAACGGAGAGATACCCTCGGGTCAGCGTGTCTATATCCGCGCTGCCGCCCGTATCAATTACTCCACGGCTGAAGTACGCCGCTATAACTATAGCGAGCCCATGCAGATTCTCGTGCCCTGACAAGGAGCCGGTACACAGACTTCAGTGGCCGCGTCAGATGAGCATATCATGTGGCGCGGCCATTTCAAATCAATCATAATCAATGAGTAAGATAATAACTTTATTCGCTTCGGTAATTATGCCCGCTGCATTGCTGGCGCAGACCGATGTCAAGACTACTTTCCAGACATCGCGCGAGTGGCGACCGACTATCGATAACCGCGCCGATGCCGTTATGGTGTACGGTGTGGGAGGAAATCCTTCCGACCGCCACCGGAGCAATTCGTTCGAGGAGCGTGTCAGTTCGTGGCGCGATCATGGATATACCGTACATTTCATGACCGGTATAGCATGGGGTGAGTATCAGGACTATTTCACCGGCGGTTGGGACGGAAAGTGGCACCTGGACGAGGGACAGGTGAATCAGCGCGGCGACACGATATGGCACGGACATCTGGTGCCTTACATCGTTCCGTCGAAAAACTTTCTCGAATATCTCAAGGGACGACACATAAAGCGTGTCATAGATGCCGGAATCGACGCCATTTTCATGGAGGAACCGGAGTTCTGGGCACGGAGCGGATACAGCGATGCATTCAAGCGCGAGTGGAAAGAGTATTACGGCACCGACTGGCGTCCGCAGGACGAGTCGCCGGAAGCAACTTATCTCTCCAACAAACTCAAATATCATCTCTATTACCGTGCGCTCGACGAAATCTTCACCTTCGCCAAGGAATATGGCAAGTCCAAAGGTATGGATGTCAAATGCTATGTGCCCACTCACTCTCTGGTCAATTATTCCCAATGGCAGATTGTAAGTCCGGAGGCAAGTCTCGCTTCGCTTCCGTCGTGCGACGGATATATCGCCCAGGTATGGACGGGTACATCCCGCGAACCTAATTTCTACGACGGTAAGCAGCGCGAGCGTGTGTTCGAGACCGCATATCTCGAATACGGATCAATGGAAGCCATGACCGCCCCGACCGGACGTAAGATGTTTTTCCTCACCGATCCCATCGAGGACCGCGCAAAGGACTGGGAGGACTACCGGAGAAATTATCAGGCAACCTTCACCGCCCAGCTGCTCTATCCGGGTATATCCGATTTTGAGGTAATGCCCTGGCCGGAGCGTATCTACGAGGGACTCTACCGCATGAGTGCCGACAGTGAGGAGCGTGGACGCATACCCCGCTTCTACTCCACTCAGATGCAGGTGATGGTAAACGCGCTTAACAAGATGCCGCGTTCCGGCAATCGGGTCAGCGGATCGCAGGGTATCGGTGTGCTTATGGGGAACTCCCTGATGTTCCAGCGCTTTCCACAGCATGAAGGTTACGATGATCCGCAGCTTGCCAATTTTTACGGAATGGCTCTCCCCATGATAAAGCGCGGAATCCCGGTGCAGACCGTGCATATCGAGAATTTAGGTTACGGACCGGCTCTCGCCGATATCAAAGTGCTGTTGATGACTTATTCCAATATGAAACCTCTTGACAGCATCGCACATCGTCAGCTTGCCGCATGGGTGGAGTCCGGCGGTCACCTGCTGTTTACCGGAACGGATGCCGATCCTTTCCAGAGTGTCAGCGAATGGTGGAATACCGGCGATAACGATTATGCAGCCCCATCCGAACACCTTTTCGAGACACTCGGTCTCGGACGTCATCCTGCCGAAGGTGAACACCGCGCAGGCAGAGGTACCGTGACTGTCATGCGTCATGACCCAAAGGAATATATCCTCAGCCAAGGAGGCGACGAGCAGCTTTTCAATGAGGTAAAACGCCTTTACGAGCAGAGAGCCCGTGCCGGAGAACTTGAAGTCAAGAACAATTTCCGTCTTGACCGCGGAGTGTATGAGGTAATAGGCGTGGTTGACGAAAGTGTCAGTGATGAGCCGGTAATTGTTACCGGACCCGTGATCGATCTTTACGATCCGGAACTTACCGTACATTCCACTTACAGCGTCGCCCCCGGACATCACGCGCTGCTCGTGCATCCGCAGCGCATGACCGACCGTACCGTTCCACGGGTGCTCGCTTCAGCTTCGCGTGAATACAATGAGAAAGCGGCTCCGGGGCATTTCAGTTATCTCGCCAAGGGTCCGGTGGAGACCTCGGCTGTCGCACGCGTTTATCTTCCTGTCCGTCCCGCAAGTGTGACGATCGACGGTGAAGAGGTGTTTGATGATGCCGACTGGGACGAGGTAAGTTCAACTTACCGCGTACGCTTCGAGAATAATCCCTATGGTGTTCATGTGTCATTCTCATGGGATCCGGCTGCTGCGCTTCCTGCCGCTTACACTCTTGATGATGTATGGGAAGCATATGATTCATTCAACAATGTTTATCTCGACACCGATAAGATGATCTACCGCAATACCTCGGCTGATCCAAAGGCGACAGACCGTTTCAACGGCGCCGCTGCAATCTGGTGCCAGCCGATGTTTGCCGATATGGCGCTTAATGCTGCGGCTCTTGCAGCTAAGACCGGTGACAAGGACCGGGAAGCACGTTATGCCGATCTTGCTGACCGTATACTCGAAGGTAATATCCGGCACTACCTCAATTTTGATTTTGACAATGCCGACGAGACATTAGGATGGTTTATCTACGATGATATCCAATGGTGGACCATCACTATGGCGCGAGCCTATCTGCAGACCGGAAATGAGGCTTACCGCCGTCTTGCCGAGCAGAGTTTTGCCCGTGTGTGGTACGGGTCGCCCGAAGTAGGTGACGCCGGCAGTTATGCCGATCCGGCAAAGGGTCTCGGAGGCGGAATGTTCTGGCAGTGGCAACCGTTACGTGATCCCAAATATCCGAACGCCACCGATGGAAAAATGTCGTGTATAAATTTCCCGACCGTCGTTGCGGCAGTCCTGCTTCACAATTCCGTTCCCGCCAAACGAAAGGCTGACAAGAAGCCCGAAACATGGAGTAACGGTTACGGCGATTTCACCCGCCCTGCCTATGAGACGCGCGACCGCTACATGGAGATGGCACGCGAGATATATGACTGGAGTGTCGACAGTCTTGTCGATACCGCTACCGGTCAGGTGGTCGACCATTTTGCAGGTCATGAGCGCCGTGGCGGCTCACTCATCTACAATCAGGGCACCTATATCGGAGCTTCGGCATTGCTGTATCTCGCCACCGGTGAGCAGCGCTATCTTGATAATGCGGTCAAGGCTGCCGAGTACAGCATAGATGTGATGTCACGTGATCATGGTCTGCTTCCGTGGGCGCACAACCGCCGTAATCTTATGGATCAGGGTGGTCTTGAACAAGGGATCTATCCTGCAATCTGGGTGCAGTATATGAAGCTTTTGGTTGATGAGTGCGGTCAGGAACAGTTCCGTCCGTTCATCGAGAATAATATAATTGAAGGGTGGGCGCGCCGCGATCCTTCGCGTAACATTTGCGATGGAGAATCTTGGAACCAGACTCCCGAAGGAGCTGTAATAGGCAGTTACACAGCTTCTTCTGTTCCGTCGCTTATGCTTCTTTTCCCTCCAAAGTAATAAATAAACACCAATAATCCCAACTCCGACGAGAGTGTGTCATAATACTCAGGTATGACACGCTCTCGTTTTTTTATTTGCATATGTCGGAAAAAATTGCGAATATTGCACCTTATTAACCTCAATACAAACACAAACCAATCAATTACAAATCTCAAATACGCACACAATGAAGCGAATCTTTTCAATGATCGTAGTTATAGGCACTTTTGTAGCAGCATTAGCACAGAATCCTATGGTGACACTGTCTCATAACGGCGAACTCTCATTCTTCACCAATCTCGCGGCATTTGAAAGCGCTGTTGACGCCGCAGTCAATGGCGATACCATTTATCTGTCGGAAGGCGACTTCGTTATTAGGGGAGGATCATATACCATTCGTAAACGTCTGAGTATTATAGGTAACGGATATGGCTCTCATATATTAGGCAATATTACTTTCGATATGTCATCTAATCCTAATTCCTATATGGAAGCGCCGTTATTTGATGGTGTAAGATTGGATAGACTCTTTTTTTATGAGGAGCTTAATTCCTTAGGGAATTTATATAGATCTGAAATCAGAAGATGCTGGATAAGAGATCTTGTTGCTGGTGGTTACGCAGGACAAGAGGTGACCTATGATAAATGTATCATAGAAAGAGCTGATTTTGAAGGAAGTTATGATAGAAGTGTGTTTATAAAAAACTCAAAGTTGACGTTAGTAGGCTACGCACACTCTACCACAATGATTAATTGTAATATAAAACTAAACAGTCAGTATTGTCCATCGACAGTAATCTCGTGTATTTTACAAAATAAGGACGCTAATTTAACTAATAGTGGTGCTATTACATCTTCTTTTATTAACTCCGTCTTGAATGAAACGCCAACTTGTACTTCGATTTATCAGCATAACTGCTATTACTATACGGAGGACACAGAAGAACTTTTGGATAGTGAGATGAATTGCCCATTGGATTTGACTGAATTAGGTTATCTGGGACAAGACGGTACTGTGGTAGGGATTGACGGCGGAGATTCTCCCTTCTCCGAAAATCCATCGGTTCCCACAGTCGACACAGCCAAGAGTTCAGTGGAATACGATGCTGCCACCAACAAACTGAGGGTCAATATTACAGTCAAGGCTGACTGATTCCCAACCATACGTAGATGGGAAAACTTTACTCAATAATCACAGCGTTACTCCTTACTGCCGGCATTATACAGGCTGTCACGCCCGACAGTTATGAGTGGTGGTTCGACAATGATGCTTCGTCTGTGCAAACCGGTACTGTGTCCGGCAAGTCATTCGACCTTCTGATCGATACCTCCGACCTACCCAAAGGCATCCATTACTTCAATATCCGCCTCGCGAAAGGTGACAGCATATATGGCTCCGTCTACCGCCGTATGTTTCATTCCTTCGGCAGTGATAACAGTGCCGTATCCTATGAGTATTGGTTTGACAATGATATTGACTCGAAGATTTCCGGTGATATATCATCGGGAAAACGATATCTGGAACTTGATTTATCCTCACTTCCTAAAGGAATCCATTTCTTCAATTGCCGTGTCGGATATGGCAATGGTGTGTGGGGACCCGTCTACCGAAAGATGTTTCAATCAATAGGACAGGATAACAGTGCCATATCCTATGAGTATTGGTTTGACAATGACTATGCTTCGAAAGTGTCGGGTGATATACCGTTCGGAAGCAATCACCTTGAACTTGATATTTCCTCTTTGCCCGCCGGGGTTCACTATTTTAACTGCCGTCTCGGGTATATCGACGGTAGCCGGGGCAGTGTCTATCGGAAAATGATAGTGAATCTCGTAGGATCGGATGACGCGGTAGCCTACGAATACTGGATTGATGACAATTATAATGAAAGATTCTCGGGAGAACTCTCTTCCGAAGCAAACACATATGAAGTTGACCTAACCGGTATACGCAAGGGTCTGCACAGAATCAGCTACCGCATTCAGACCTGTGAAGGAGTGTGGGGCGCTCCCTTTATGAAGTATTTCTTCATAGAATCCAATGCTTCACGCTTTACGGAATATGAATATTGGTTTGACAACGACTACCTCAACCGCGTGTCATCGACGGCAGATGGAAATCCGGCCAGCTTTGAAGTCGACCTGTCGGACTTTGACAAGAGCTGCGGAGCCCACTACTTCAACCTGCGTCTCCGCGATGATGACGGCGACTGGAGTTCCGTTTACCGAAAACTGATTGTATTCTACAGCGACAGTATGCGTGCGCCCGTAACCGGTTACCGCCACTATATCAACGGCATCGATCTCGGTTTTGTGGAAGTGGAGCGGACACTTTCCGACAGTTATACCTTCACCGTCGATTTGCCTGACTCGCTTCAGTTCCATATCGCGGGTCAGCAGCCACGCTTCGAGGATGACCGGATCACGGTAGAATCGAGCGATTCCGCGCGTTACATTATGCAATTGCGTACCGAACTCGGCTGGGCACCTCCCGAAATGTGGAAATTAGAGATAAAGGGAAGTTATAGTGCCGTAGTGACCGACATGAAGGTTAACTCGATTCATCAGTTCTCCACTCCGGGGCAGGGTGAATTTGCAGCCATACGGTTCACTGCCGACAGCACACCTCTTTATCTCCGTACCGATATACCTGTTACGCTCGATTTATGGCGCGACGGGGTTCTCGAAGCGACTGTCTCCGGAGAAAGCCTCAACGCCATGATCTGTCCCGATCTCCCTGCCGGAGTTTATTACGGAATACTACGCGATGCCGCCCCGGATTCTCCCGGACAATTCACTTTCTATCTCACAGACATGGGAAATCAGGTGTCGGCACCTTCGATCGGTTTCCGCGATCTGATGATAGAGATACAATCCGAGCAGATGGAAGGAACCTCTACCTACTACACTCTTGACGGAAGTGAACCGTCGGAGTCGTCGACTCTCTACGATTCACCTTTTGTCGCTCCGGAAAGCGACGCCACAATACTTGCACGTTCCTACCGTGCGGGATTCAATCCGTCGGAAATCGCCGAATACAGTTTCGTCCGCGCCGAGCACACGGTCGCCGCGCCGCTGATAAGCGTTACCGGTAATATCGTAACGCTGACCGCAGTCACCGAAGGTTCCACAATATGGTACTCGATCGGTAACGATGATACATCGGTGATGAGTGAATACAGCGGTCCGGTGGCTATTGAGGGTAATCTCACAATCTACGCTCAGGGGCGCAAGGCAGGAATGTACGACTCGGAAACGGTGTGGTATGCCATGACCGGACAAACCACCGCCAAACCATACGGTGAATTCAATCGTGAGGAGATGCTGCTTACTCTCCGGTGCGCTACGCCGGGTGCAGCGATCAGTTACGCGGTCAATGACTCTACCGGCGAATGGGCTACGTATGCCGGTCCGATAACTGTGGAAGGTAACTGTACTGTGTATGCCCGCGCCAAGGCGCCCGATTATCTTGAATCGGAGACAGCGGAGATATTGATCAGACAATTCATATGTGCCGGAGTGACAGTCAGCAATTATGACGGCAGATATATCACACTTGCTACCGGAGAACCCGATGCCGAAATACGCTATACTTTCAGCGACGGCAATCCCGCCGAAGGAATTATCTATGACGGCGCGTTCGATGCCGGTGGTCTGGTGACGGTGCGTGCGGTAGCGGTCAAGCAGGGCTATATGGATTCAGAGCCACTTGTATATTCCGTCGAAGGGTATGCCGACGAGAATCATGCAGTCACTTCCCGTCCCGGAATCCTCGCCTCATGTTATGGCTGGGCGCCGGAAGGAATGCCTGACGAGACACTGCGTCTTGCCGTAGCAGGCGAGCTTGATGAAACCGACTACTCGTTCATACGCTCGCTGCATGCGTTGCGTTACCTTGACCTGACGGATGTAACGAGTGCCGTCATGCCGGACGGGGCCCTTGCTTCGACCGGACTTGTAACGGTGGATATGCCTGCAGCGATGAATGCTTACGGCAATGGTGTGTTCGCCGGTAATCCCGGTCTCTGCGCCATAGTGTGGCATTCGGCAGCACTACGTGTCGACGGGCGTCTGACCGAAGGGACCACTAATCCCAACCTTCTGATGTATCTGCCTTACGGTGATCCGACAGGGGAGTGCGGAGTGATGAACCGGATAGAGAACGGGTATGCCTCAGCCATACGGTTGACCGACCGCTATCCGTTCCACGCGCCACAAAGTTTCACGGCGCGTGAGATAAGCTATACGCGTCATTTCAGCAAACCGACTATAATCGGGACATGCGCCGGCTGGGAGACAATCGCTTTGCCGTTCAGAGTGGAAACGATAAATGACGCAGTGAGTGAAATTCGACCCTTTGCTACGGCGAAAGATGATGACCGCCCGTTCTGGCTATACCGCCCGACAGCCGCCGGCTGGGAAATGACCGGCGAGATACTCGCTTATGAGCCGTATCTGATATCGATGCCTAACAATCCGGAATATATCGACAGTTACAACATACTTGGCGAAGTGCGGTTCAGTGCCACAAATGCCGCCGTAGAGGCTACGCCCGAACCGGAAGGAAAACCCTGCTTCAGCGGATCGCTGCTCTTTGCTGAGTTCGGCGGACGCACAGCCGACGAGCAATTCCGCATTATCAATGACGAAAAACTCGACGGCAATGAACCGGGAAGTGTGTTTGTAGGAGGCTTGCGCGATGTGCGCCCCTTCGAATGTTTCATGATGTCGAATGACTCACGCCGTATGATCCCGATTTTCGACAACAGTTCGATAGAAGAACTGATGTCATGGCAAGGTGTGAAAATATGGACCGAAGGCAACGAGCTGTGCATACGGAGTGCGGTAGGTTGCCGGATTCCGGTATATGATCTGAAGGGAGTGCCGGTAAGGATGGCTGAAGTCAGGAGCGGAGAGGTATGTCGTGTGAGAGGTCTCGATACCGGTATTTATATCGTATGCCGGAGCAAGGTGATTATCCGGTAAGCCGGGCGGCTATTTTGGGACATGACTTGCATATGTCGTAAAAAATTGCGAATATTGCACCCTGATTTAGATAATTGCAGATGATACAGATATCTCAGAGAGTAAATGCATTGGCGGTGTCGCAGACCCTGGCAATGTCGCAGAAAAGCAATGAGCTGAAAGCTCAGGGCATTGACGTGATAAATATGTCGGTCGGAGAACCGGATTTTGATACCCCCGACCATATAAAACTCGCTGCTATAAAAGCGGTTGCTGATAATTTTTCGCGCTATACCCCGGTTCCGGGCTATCTTTCGTTGCGCCGCGCGATATGCGACCGTATGAATGCCGAGGATGCGACAGAGTTTGTTCCGGAGCAGATTGTGGTGTCGAACGGTGCGAAGCAGGCAATCGCAAATGTCCTCCTTGCCACGCTCAACGCCGGTGACGAGGTAATCGTGCCTACTCCCGCATGGGTTAGTTACACCGAACTGATAAAGCTTGCCGAGGCTGTCTCGATTGAAGTCCCGGCTACCATAGACACCGACTTCAAGATAACACCGGCGCAACTGGAGGCGGCGATTACTCCGCGGACACGTATGATAATGCTATGTTCACCGTCCAATCCTACAGGTAGCGTATATACCCGTGACGAACTGCAGGCACTGGTGGATGTACTTGCAAAGTATCCGGATGTAATGATACTGGCTGACGAAATATACCGTCATATTAATTACACCGGTGCATACACATCAATGGCTTCATTCCCCGAAACTGCCGACCGTACCGTGATAATAAACGGTGTCTCAAAGGCTTATGCCATGACCGGCTGGCGTATCGGTTTCTGTGTGGCTCCGGTCGCCATTGCCAAAGCGGTGAACAAGCTGCAGGGACAGATGACTTCCAATGCTTCGTCAATAGCCCAGAAAGCAGCCGAAGCCGCTTATTCGGGTCCACAGGATTGTGTGGAGACAATGCGTAAAGCATTCGAACGCCGCCGCGATCTGATAGTACGACTCGCTTCGGAAATCGATGGCTGGAAAGTAAATGTACCGCAAGGCGCTTTCTACCTATTTCCGGAAGTAAGCGGCGTGCTTGGCAGAACGGCTCCCGACGGAAATGTAATCGCAACCGACAGTGATCTCGCAATGTATCTGCTTGAGGAAGCGCATGTGGCAACCGTTGCCGGATCAGCTTTCATGATGCCGGGATACATACGTCTGAGCTATGCGACTTCCGACAGTAACATCGAGGAAGCTATGCGCCGTATCGGCTGTGCCATAGCGCTCTTGAAATAAATTCACGAATACTACGACGTCCGTCCGGCGAAAAGAACTTTTTTTCACCGACGGACGTTTTCTTATTAACGGATTATGGCTGCGCTGTTTCCGGTTTCGACACGTTGACTATTTATTTTGAGAGTAATAAGCTGTGGATACTTCAATAGGAAAGAAAATATACCACCTCATAACGAGGATTCTTAAATGGACTCTGTTGGTAGTGATAGCGTTAATAGTTATCATTCCGGCTCTTCTGTATATACCCTGGGTTCAGAATGAAGTAAAAACCATAGCCCTTGACAAGGTAAACGCGTCTACCGGTATGAATATTCAGGTGGGTAGACTCAGTCTCAAATTCCCGCTGCGTGTGGGAGTCGACGATGTAGTGGTGCTTGAAGCGACAGGTGACACGATGGTGACGGCACGTTCGGCATCACTTTCGGTTTCACCATTAGCGTTGCTCAAACTGAACATCGATGTCAAATCGGTCACACTCGACAATGGTTTCTATCAGTTAGGCACTCCCGATTCTGCAATGTGGTTACGGGCACATATCGACCGTTTTGACCTCGATGAGACCGATCTTCAGCTTAAATCAGGGAAAATAGATGTAGGTCATGCCACGGTGGACGGTGCAAGGGTATCGCTGATAATGCTTGATACCATTACCCCGACACCGGTTGATACGGTTGCGTCCACCCCATGGCTGATAACCGCCGGGAAACTCGAACTCAAAAATGTGGATTACCGCATGCAGATGCTTCCTACGATCGACTCTCTCGATTGCCATGTGGCATCTGCGGAACTCGACGGCGGACGCATCGATATGGGTTCACGTAGCATAACCGTAAAGTCGCTGGATGCCGCCTTAGGAAAAGTACTTTATCTGCTCCCGGATGCGGAATGGCTTGCCTCACATCCGCAACGCCCAGTTCCTGTGGATACTGTAGCGACTGATAGTTCGTCATTGTGGACAATAACCGCCGGCACCTTGCGGCTCAATGCGGATTCGGCAATATATGCCATGCGTGGCGCCGCGCCTCTTCCCGGTATCGACATGAATTATCTGCAGGTAAACGATGTCGAGATTTCAGTTGATTCCTTCTATAACCGCGGTACTTCGATTACCGTTCCGCTGACACGTCTGTATGGACGCGAGAGGTGTGGCATAGCGCTCAGCGCGAGCGGTGTGTTCAGCATGGAAAATGAACTCATGCGTGCCGATCAATTCAAAATAGCTACTGACTATTCGTCGGTATCGTTGAATGCCGCTATGGGGGTGGGAGATCTCACCACTGACGCATCGTTGCCGTTACAGCTTAAGCTCGATGGTCAGCTCGGACTGGAGGATGCCGAACTTGCCATGCCGTCGATTGTGCCGATGCTCCGGGGCGTTCCCCGTTCGCCGGCGATACTCCATGCCGATTTAGACGGGACATCCGGGCACATCAATGTGAAAGAACTCAGTGCGTCAATAGCGCGGTTCCTTTCGTTGGAAGGGAGTGGAGAGGTGAGCAATCCTTTTGACGCAGACCGTATTGACGGAAAAATATCGCTTAAGGTCGATGCAATGGGGCTTAACTCGATAAAGCCGACGCTCCTCGAGGCACGTCTTGCAAAAGAAATAAATATACCGCATACTGTCCTTACCGGTGACATCACCTATTCTCCCCGGATGACTTCCGGTACTTTAGGTATCAGATCAGGGAAAGGCAATATCGGTTTCAAGGGGAACTGGGTACAGCTTGGCGAACGATATAAGGCGAACCTGGATGTGCGTAAATTCCCGGTAGCCTCGTTTATGCCATCTCTTGGAGTAGGGGATGTCACGGCATCACTCGCGGCAGAAGGTAAAGGACTGGATTTTTTCAAGTCGGGCACACAGCTGAATTTTGTAGCCGATGTAACCGATGTGGTATACATGGATCAGTCATACCGGAACATTACCATGAATGCGAAGCTTGACGAGGGGCAAGCCACGGGATCATTGCGCTCAATGAACAGAGATGCGGACATTGATATGGATTTCCGTGCCCTGGTAGCCGATTCCGGCATTACCTGGTCACTGGACGGAATGGTGCATAATATTGATCTCGGCGCGATGAAAATCACCGAATCTGCCATGCAGGGTTCGATGGGAATCAAGTCGGAGGGTTCGGCATCGGCTGACTTCAAAAATATTGATGCCGGGCTGAATGTGACTTCCCTCAAATGGGCAATGCCTGATATGGTGCTTTCCACCCCCGAAATAGGGGTCCGGCTGGTGACTTCCGATTCGACTGTCACCGGAGAACTCAACAACGGTGACTTACATGCACGTATGGCGGCAGGATGCGGACTTGATACCTTGCTGGCACGCGTCACCGCGACCTCAGTTCAGATCGACTCTATAATCTCACAACGCAATGCGGATATCATAGCGCTTGAGCAGACTTTGCCACCGCTGGCGATAATCGCGGAAATGGGAGGAATGAACAATATTGCCGGGGATTTTCTCCGTGATTCGAAAATGAGTGTGAACAGTGCGCGGCTATCATTGTCCAACGACTCCCTGATATCCATGAATGCCAACATACTCGGCTTGATCAGCGGCAGTACGCGCATCGATACACTTTCGGTAGGCGTTATCCAGCATGGCAAGTATCTGGCTTATACAGCCAAGATCAATAACCGCCGCGGTACGATGGACGGCTTCGCCCATGTCACCCTATCGGGATTCTTAGGTGATGACCGAGTATCGGCACTCCTGAGACAATCGAATATAGAGGGGGATCAGGGATTTTTGCTCGGTCTGTCGGCAATAGCTGCCGATTCAGCCGTAACAGTGCGTTTTGTGCCGTTTACTCCCACAATCGGATATAAGAAATGGGAGCTGAATAAAGATAATTTTGTGACATATAATTTCGTTACCCGGCATATTGACGCCGATCTGACGATGCGTAATGAAAACAGTTCCATCAGGCTTTATACCGAGCATGACGAAGCGGCTGATTCGCTCGGAAACGAACAGGAAGATGTGGTAATGCAGCTTTCGGATATACACCTTTCCGACTGGCTGGCGGTATCACCGTTCGCTCCTCCTGTCAAGGGTGACCTGGGAGCCGATCTCCGTTTCAAATGGAACTCAAACGAACTCACCGGTACGGGAGTGGTGAGCCTGACCGATCTGTATTACGGCAGAGACCGTGTGGGATCGTTCCGAGTGGGGCTGGATGTAACCAATTCGGCAAACGGCTCATTGCATGCCGATGCCTCTCTTCTGGTCGACAGTGTAAAGGTGATAACCGCAAGAGGTCATCTGAACGATACAACGGCGATTCATCCGTTTGACCTCGATTTTTCGATGATACATTTCCCGTTGCATATCCTCAATCCGTTCCTGCCCAAAGATTATGCCCGTCTGAGCGGTATGATAAACGGTACTATGGATATAACGGGTTCAATGATAGAGCCGGTGTTCAACGGCTTCATCCAGTTCGATTCAACGGCTGTCAATGTGGGAATGCTTGGTTCCACTTTCAAATTCTCGGACGGACAGATTCCGGTGGACAGCAATATCGTGCATTTCGACGGTTTCGCGATAACTGCCGCAAACGATAATCCGCTGAGCGTAAACGGAACAGTAGATGCACGTAAACTGTCCGATGTCCAGATAGACCTGAAAATGACCGCACGGAACATGCAGATCATGAATACGAACCGTGCGCGCGGTGGCGCCGATGCTTTCGGTAAAGCATTCATCAACGCTGATGTCGATGTGCATGGAAACATGACGTTGCTTAACGTAGATGCCGACCTTAACCTGCTTCAGGGAACAAATGTGACATATATAATGGATGACAGTGGATTGGCGGTGGGGTCACAGTCAGACGAGGAAATGGTGAAATTCGTGAATTTCAGCGATACCACACAAGTTCTGAATGCCGATACCATATCTGCTCCGGGCATGATGATGAATCTGAATGCCGAACTTACCGTTTCGAAGGGTACCACATTGAACGTATATCTCAACACCGACGGATCAAACCGTGTGTCGGTGCAGGGCGACGGCTTGCTTTCATTCAACATGAATCCTCAGAACAACGGCAGGCTTATCGGTAGGTTCAATATCAATGGAGGTAACGTACGATACAGTATTCCACCGGTGCTTTCGGAAAAGAATTTCATTTTTCAGGAGGGGAGTTATGTGGCATTTACCGGCGACATGATGAATCCCCAGCTAAACATCAAGGCGGTGGACAATGTAAAAGCCAACATCGTGCAGTCGGGTCAGAATTCACGTATAGTTGATTTCGCAGTCACACTCGGAGTAGGGGGAACATTGTCAGCGCTCGATCTGTCGTTCGACCTCTCCACCGACAATGACATAACGGTGCAGAACGAACTTGCTTCGATGACTCCACAACAGCGCGCAAGCGAGGCAATGAACCTGTTGCTTACTAATGTGTACAATGGTCCGGAGACGCGCGGAAGCGCCAATCTGTCGGGTAATCCACTTTATTCGTTCCTGACAGGACGTCTCAACGCGTGGGCTGCAAAAACAATCAAGGGAGTGGATCTGTCGTTCGGAATGAATCAGTATGAAACAACCACTGACGGCAGTACAGGCACTACCACCAGCTACAGTTACAGTGTGTCGAAATCGTTGTTCAATGATCGTTTCAAGATTGTCGTAGGTGGAAATTATTCCACTGATGATAATGTGGACGAGAATTTTTCACAGAATCTTATAAGCGATATCTCTTTTGAGTACGTGATTAACAAGAGCGGATCAATGTATGTACGTCTGTTCCGTCACACCGGATATGAAAGTATTCTCGAAGGCGAAGTGACGCAGACCGGTGTCGGATTCGTGTATAAAAAGAAGGTCGGTTCGATCCGCGATGTATTCCGCTTCCTCCGCCATCTCCGTCCACGGAAAAAGACCGTCGCGGAGGCTGTAAAGCCTGAAGAACCGTCAGAAACTCCGTCGAACGTCTCGCTGTAACTTTATTAAACCAAATGCTCATTACCCGACAATAATGAAGAGCTTCAATTCATCACTCGCACGATATATGCTGCATCTGTTACTTATAGCAGCGGCTTGCGGTATAACATCGTGCTCTACTACCAGCCGTTTGCCTGAAGGCGAAATTCTTTATACCGGTATAAAGGGAGTCAAATATGATATGCCAAAAGGGGAGAAGCTTGCCGAAGGGGTCAGTTCGCAGGTTAGCTCGGCGGTATATGTCAAGCCTAACAATATGCTTCCGTTGAGCGGAGGCTATCTGCGCTATCCTTTCCCCTTGGGATTGTGGGTGTGGAATCACTGGGATGACCCGGGCAAAGGATTTAAACACTGGATGTATGATCTTCTTGTGAGTGAACCTGTGCTTGTGTCAGATGTACGTCCGGAAGTGCGCACGCACATGATAGGTCAGATACTCGATAACAACGGTTATTTTCGCGGAAGCGCGTCCTACGAACTCGTGCAACGGAAGAACAAGCGTAAGGCGAGCATACTGTATAAAGTTGATCCGGGTCCGGTTTTCAATATCGATTCAATAGAACTTCTCCCTGATACCTGTATGCTGTATCATTTTATCGATTCCATAGCACATAAGGGCACATACCTGCAAAAAGGTGTGCGATATTGTACGGATTCATTGTCGGCGGAACGTATACGCATTACCAACGCATTGCGAAACAGGGGATATTATTTCTTTAAACCGGAATTCATCGAATATCTTGCGGATTCACTGATAAATCCCGGTCATATAGCGTTACGCATGACAGTAGCCTCCAACGTGGCGCCACAGGCATTGTGGCGCTATCGCACCGGAACTGTCACGACCCGGGTATACCGCAACAATGGCGGGGGAACACCCGATACACTCGATACTTCGCGCGGTAAAGTGATAGTGATGCGCCCGTCACGCCTGCGTGAAAAACTAATTCCGGAATGTATCACCTTCCGTAAAGGAAAAGTGTTCTCGGTTAACGATATGAACCGCACGCAGACGTATCTTGCACGTCTGGGCATATTCAACGGTATCGATATACAGGCATATCCGGACAGCGCTCTCGAAAAGGACGGAGAGCATGTACTCGATGTGGACATATCCTGTACTTTCGACAAACCGCTGGAGGTAAGCTTTGAAATGAACGTGTCGTCGAAATCGAACAGTTACATCGGACCGGGTGTAAATATCGGACTCACCAACCGTAATCTTTTCGGCGGGGGAGAACTGCTGACAGTGGCGTTGAACGGCACATATGAATGGCAGACCGGTCACGAAGCGAACAGATCGGTATTCAACTCATATGAGATCGGTCTGACCGGAACATTGTCGTTCCCGCGCCTGCTTGCTCCGCGATTCATACCGCGATCACGCCGTAGTGTCAACTGGACCAAGATATCGCTGAACGGCGACCTGCTTAACCGTCCTCATTATTTCAGGATGGCTCAATTCAATACTTCATTCAGCTACGACTGGCGTGCCACACGACATGTAAACACCAGTTTCACACTGTTCAAGCTCACATATAACAAGTTGCTCAACACCACTCCTGTCTTTGATTCGATAATGGATGCCAACCAGGCGATTGCCATGAGTTTCCGTGACCAGTTCGTACCGCAGATGCAGTTCAGCTATATATATGACAGGATACTTGACCGCGACAACACCATTAACTGGCAGTTTACCGTACAGGAAGCCGGCAATGTATTCTGGAGCATATACGAGTTGTGTGGCAAGCACGGCGAGAAGTATCTGTTCGGCACACCTTTCTCGCAGTTCGTAAAGGGACAGACACAGTTGGTTTACGGTCGCCGGTTGACGGGTGACAACTGGATCGTTTCGCGTGTGGCTGCAGGAGCGGCCCATGCCTATGGTAATGCCAGCCAGGTGCCGTACAGCGAGCAATTCTACTGTGGCGGCGCCAACTCAGTCAGGGCATTTACGGTGCGCAGTATCGGTCCGGGAAGCTACAAGGCACCCGCCAGTGAGATTAACGGTTATTTTGACCAGACAGGTACTTTCAAGTTTGAGGCAAATGTGGAATACCGCTTCCCGATTGTGGGTCCGCTTCATGGCGCACTATTCCTGGACGCGGGAAATGTGTGGCTGCTTAAAAAGGATCCTAACCGTCCGGGCGGTGAATTGCGTGCAAACACATTCCTGCGTGATCTGGCACTCGGCACAGGTACGGGTTTGCGTTTCGATCTGGGCATGATGGTACTCCGTCTTGATCTCGGAATAGGTATTCACGCACCTTACGAAACTGGAAAAAGCGGCTATTATAATATGACCGGAAGCTTCTGGAGAAGGATGGCTCTGCACCTTGCAATCGGGTATCCGTTCTAAATCCCAAAATTGGACAAAAACGATATTTCGGAATAGAAAGTGTGCTATTTTAGCGGTTCAAAATTGGATTTTTCCGCAAGAGTTACTACCTTTGTGCCCTGATTCAGCTAAAATAAATGAGTAAAAATATTCATCATCCGGCGGTTGCTGTCAATGTCGTTGTCTTTGGCTTCGACGGTGTGGGACTAAACGTTCTATTGGTGCAGCGAAATACCGATCCCTTTGAAGGGGCATGGTCACTACCCGAAGGTTTCCTTGAAGAAAATGAAACTGTGGAGTTGAGCGCGATCCGTATCCTTAACTCGGAGACTGGAATAATCGGCGCATATATGGAGCAATTTGGTGTGTTCAGTGAGCCAGCACGTGATCCACGTGAACGGTCAGTCGCCGTAGGCGTCATGGCATTGGTGGCAAAAGGTAGCGTTCAGATAAATAACCGAAATAATGCTTTACGGGCTGCATGGTTCCCTATCGAGGAACTTCCTGACGAGACAGTCCTCGATCATGATCTTATAGTAGACGCCGCGTTTACAGCTTTACGCAACCGTTCGCATACACACCCGGTAGTTTTTGAATTACTTCCATTTAAATTCTCAATAAGTGAATTGCAGCGTATTATGGAGGTTCTTAATAATACGGAATATGACCGGCGTAATTTTTACCGTAAGGTCATTGCGACAGAGTTACTCAAGCCCGAAGGCATAGCCTACATGCGTCTGGCACATCGTCCACCTCAGTTGTTCAGTTTTAACCGGGAAGAATATGAGGTTCAGATGGCGGAATCATCCTCGCAGTATCCCTTCAATTTTTAACCGGTCACCTGACATTTGGACGTATAATTCGTACTGAATACAATTAACCCCGCAACTTGTTGAAGTTTCAATAGTTGCGGGGTTAATTTACAAGCAGAAAATTATAAAACTATTTTTTCGGTTTTACCGTTGGTCACGCGGATAAATACGCCGTGTGAGCCGGCATCAGGAGCTGCCACTTCAATACCCTGCAAATTGAACCAACGGGCATTGCCAAAATCCTCCACATCAGACTCTACATTGATTATGGATGAATTGTATGGATGAACAGATAATTCCGTATCCGGAATTGATCCAAAATAAGTCTTGTGTGCCTGCGCCGTGAAATTGGCATTTCTACCATTCTCGGGATCAATGAAACGGTGATTACCTACCGGATCTCCGTAACCGCTCACCTGAATCACTCCGTCAGTGAGTGAGATCGTAGGATTTGCTTCAGTATCAAAGTCTGCCGGGATGTCAATTGTGACCGCCTGCGCACCGGGTGCGGAACCGAATGTGTACTGACCGGCTCCTAATATCAGACTCGTACCGTTCGGGATTCCATTATAGGTCACATATGCCGACATATTGTAGATACCGGCAAGTTTGTTCGCCGGGTGGAAAAGACCGGAATATTGGATTTTTACCTTATCTCCCGGATAATATATATCGCTCCCCGGACGTGTTGTGTTTTCGATTTCCCGGTGACATTTTCTGCCTCGAATCACCTGATAAGCAGATGCACCGGAGGCATCTGTCATCCTGACTATCTGGCGACCGTGCTTCAGTAATACAGTCCAGGAGCCGTCCGTATTCCTGATTACTCCCTCGGAAGTAAATCCATTATAGCTGACGGAAGTTTCTGTAATTTCAGGATAAGCGATTGTAATGTCTTCAACGTTTTCAGGCGTGAATGTATATTTGAAACCCTCCTCACTGTCAAGATAATAAAATACGTCGTGTTCGGCATCGACATATTTTCCGGCTACCTTAAGAGTACCTGTATTATAGTCTTCATTTACAATCATCAGAGGATCGGCAAATGATTCCTGCTGTCCTACGGTCACTACAAATACCGCAGTGTTCTCAGGCCAGATGGCACCCCAGATTTCTCCACCCATATAGGGTTTACGCACTCCATTACTATAATAGTTCACTCCCATGGCATCATAAGTGACGAGAACGATTGCCGTACCTTCCGCCAAAGCTTTTATCTCGGTCCATGCAGAACCTTCCTTCGAGTTAAGTTCGAGTACTCCTTCCAATGGTTTCCCATCCGTTCCAATCACAGTGTAGTGAAAATCGGGTTCCATAAAGTAATTGCCGGTGGAATTGTCGGTCAATTGCCAGGAACGCATTGCGTGAGCCTTGAATGATTCACCGACTGCAAGACTGATGTGTCCGCGCTCATTGCCATTTATAAAAATGTCACCGGTCTCATACCCATTGTTGGAATTCACGTCCTGATTATATTCCTTTGGATCGAAAGCTTCATAGTCCTCGCCGATAAAAAATATGGACGTTGTCGTTGCATCTTTGCCGGAAGTGAAGTATCCTGCACGTGTCAGTCCGCCCTCACGCCATGTCCGGTAATTGATCGTTGAATTAGGGAGGACTCTGTATGAAATAATCCTGTTATCTCCCTCGACAGTTTCATCAACCGGTTCGAAAAGTGTAAAATCGACAAAATGAGCTTTCTTGGCTCCGATCTGTATTCCGGCATCCTTTGGCAGAGTCACCGTGGCGGTCACACCCATAGGCATTGTCAGATCTAGTGTAGAGTTATTGGTTACCGCTCTTGTGGCGGAATATTCCATAAATCCTTCAACTTTTTTCGCCTCGGATGGAATCGCTGTACCGGCAATCGTTGTTCCGGATCGGGTAAGCATGGTTAATGTGCCAGCGGAGTTGTGCCCGGTACGAATGACTATGGGATCATTCTGCTGAGTTTTTAGTCCGACTGTCACGGTATAATCTTCGTCCTCAATCCATCCGGATCCGTCAGTGTTAGAATTGTTTACTGTGACGGTTGCTCTATACAGCATTATAGTCGGTTCTTTGCCATCGTCAACGATCTCATATTCAAGAGCGCCGATAAAAGTTTCTCCATCGGGTTCATACATGCTGAATTCATACAGACCGGGATCCGCTGTAAAGTCGTAGGTCCATCCGTCGATATCGCCGACATCGATATTTTCTCCGGTTTCTTTGTTGACAAGTTTCAGTATCTTGTCGGTGTTGTTCATTGTCCAGACATTTACCCGGATAGCCTGGGCACTGAAAGCCAATGTTGAAAACATCAGCGGAATCAATAATTGCTTTAGTTTCATATGGAAGAATTTATGATTAGTGTAAAATGAATTTTTTGCCTCGTTGTATGTATATTTCACCGGGAACCGGTTTTGTTATCCTTATACCCTGGAGGTTGTATAACGGGGTATCCGGGTCGGTTGATCCGGCATTGATTTCTTCAATACCGCCTTCCCAATTGTCGGGTTTAAGGGCAAGGAAATGTCCCGGATTGATGTATACGCCATGTTTACCCAGCAATGTTCCTTCGGGCGACCATTGGTAAAGCGTACCTCCCTCGACAAATCCTCCGGCATCTGTCGCATAGATGTAGCCGGTATATGGATTGACATATATGCCGTATGGCATATCCATCTTCTTCAAGTCCTCAAGAACCGTCCCGGGGAAATGGTTATCAATCCCCGTATGTCCTGCCGATTCCATCACATCGGCAGGATCGATGATAATATAATTGAATGTGTATTCTCCGGTATAATAGGAATAGCGGGAGCCTATGGCATAGAATCTGTCATCGGTGGTGACACAGCTGTACGTCGCGGAGTAGTCAAGTTTAACGAAACATTCCTCATCAGGACTACCGGTAAGTGCAGCCTGGCAATCGAAGATAATTGTGGATGCCGGTGTAGTGTAGTAGTCGCCGGGTGAATTGATGCACAGATACTGCCCGCACTGCGACATATTGCCGTAGAGATTGATCTGTCCGGTATCGACGGTGCGGACTACTTCCATTGTTTCTGCGTCGATAATGCTTACGGTCTTTTCGTAGTCGTGTGCTTCCTGATAGGCGTATCCGCCGGAATTGGCAACGAAAAGGTGACCCTTATAGAAGGCGATCCCCTCCGGCTCGTAGCCCACTTCACAAGCTGAAACTACCCGGAATGTAGTTGCATCTATCTTGGCGACAAATCCTTTGGTGAAAGTTTCATAGGTGTTCCCTACAAGACACTCGTGAGCGTAGGAAGTAACATAAACGTATTCGCCATCGGAGGCTAACTTGCGGTTGTTGGGAACATCCTCGGTAGCTGCGACAGCCTCGCCTTCGGGAGTTATGAACTGCACGATATTCGACCAGTTTAAAGCGATGGCTATCAGATTGTCGTTGACAGCGATGATGTCATTTGGCGTGTCTCCAAGCTTGGATCCGTTTACATCACGGAACCATTGGTTGCTGATTATCTTGCCATCCTCAAAGTAAGTGATTCTGCCGTTGTCAGACTGCCAGGTACCTTCATTGAGAAGAATGATTTTTTCCTGTGCTAATGCCGGAGACGTTATTACAGCACATACCGACAGACAGGTTAAAAAGGAACGGATTCTGTTCATTGATTGATATTTAGGGTTTGTTTAAAACGATACAGTGAGAGAAAAAGTAAAACTGCGACCCGGCATGGGGTAGCGCGGTACATGTTCATATTGCACATCGAGCAGATCGTTTATTTCAAGTGACGCGATAAGCAATCGTCCGACGGCAGTCAATTTGAGGTCGATGTTGTTATACGGTTGCAGTACATCCTCCGGATCGGCATATGACCACATGCGTTCACCGACGTGCAGACTTGATAGAGTGAGAGAGAACCAATTCCAACAGACAATACCGGTTATGCCGTATGACAGTGAGGGGGAGTAGCAGATCGGACGGTTGTATGACGGGCTTTCGGGATTGGTGCGGTTGAGATCGCGTTGCCACGTGAGGGAGGCGAGTAATGAAAATGTCCAGTGACCGGGGGAATATCTTCCTGACAGGGTAGAATTCAGACCACGGCAGTAGGTTTCTCCATAATTCATCATCGACCATGAATATGTACCCTTCAGAGGGAGGCACACTATACGGTTCTCAATACGGTTGATATAAACGTCAGCCTGCACGTCAGCCGACCATAATGAATTATTGAAATGGTACTCCGCGCCTAAATTGTATTGACGTGTATATTCCGGTTTCAGGCTGCGGTTCCCAGCCTGGGTATAGTAAAGATCATTTAATGTGGGTACACGGAAGATACGCTTATACCATGCCCGAAAAGAAAATCCTTTTAGTGAATAACCGAACGTGACCGACGGTGTGAACTTGCTTAGAGGATCCGCGGCTCCGGCATGTGTCAAAGTATGGTCTTTATAATGCTGGTAAAGGAGAGATGCCGCCAATCTGGTATTGGAATAAGTAACCTGGGCGGCAACTACAGCTTTCTGGTCGAGACGGCGGACAGTATGAAAATTTTTCAAATCTGCCTTAAGCCATGACAGGCGTGCGTCGTAACCTACATTTATCCATGCAAACCGGCATGGTGTTAAAGTATAAGCGGCTGAAGCGAATGCGTCCTTTTGCCAATAATGATTGTTCACCCGGGCTGTATTCTGGTTTTCCGGATAGTCGGTACAATACCGCAGATATTCCTGAGTGTATTTGGCATTGAACAATATCTGATGACGGGAGGAAAACTGGTGTGACCATGAAGCTTGTCCGAACCAGTCGACATCCCATTCACGTCCTACATTTACATATTTGTCTGACAAACGCCTTACTATACCTCCAGGTACGCCGCGTTCGGATACATAACAGTAGGCATGTGAAGAAAAACCTTTATGAAATGCACCCCCTTCTATCCGGTAGCAGTTGATGTCGGAATTGCGACGTATGCCGACGGTATCCTCGTATTCCGACTTGTATCGAAAGGGATAGTCTCCCTTGGAATTAAGATATTCGCCATCAATGAATCCGCTCCAGCCTTTGCGCCGTATTTGCACGGTAAGACGACCTTTATAAGTGTGAAATGAACCTAAGGATGCCATCACTGAGAGAGAATCGGACTCAGGACGCCGTGTGCGCAGGTAGACGGTAGCGCCCGAAGCGTATTCCGATGCCGATTGGCATCGGTCAAGTTTATTGGCATTATACAGAGAGACTGATTCAAGAGTGGATAAGGAAAATTTTCCGAGATCGACAGTCCCGTTTTGTGCATTGGTGATTCGCACGCCATCGATATATACCCCTACATGCTGGGCGCCGAGTGAGCGTACATTGATTGTTTTCATACCTCCCAGACCGCCATAGTCCTTTATCTGTACTCCTGCGAAATATTTCAGTGCATCGGCAATTGATGTTGAGGACAATGCCTTCAGTTCGGTACCGGAAAGCGCCTGAACGGTTGCCAGATGACGTCTATGGGCTGTCACTACCACCTCATTCAGAATCTTAGCGGTGTCAGATGATTCTGTGGTAGCGGCATAGCAATAAGCTGGAAGTATTATTATCAATATGAGGATAGGAAGTGGAAGTTTACCCATGTCCGTTGCAGTATGAATCGTTAGCCTGTGAAAGTTTGCTGTTTCCGGATGTGCAACGGGAAAAAGGTACGCCACAAAACAATAAACCCGTCAACGATGCTTATGCTCGTCAACGGGAGTAGTGGTGTTGTCTATATCATGTAATAATAGCGAAACAGGTATGTCTGTTCCTTCTGCTATAGCTCCATGACAGCCGCCCTCCCGCGCACTGCACGAAATGTAAAAAATGGCAGGTCTTCTGACTTATCCCGGTTTATTCGCGCCTTCCCGGTCGGATAGTGACCAGTGGCAGGTTGCGAAAACCTTGCTTATCAACGTCCAATTATGCATTGTGCATTAAATAAGCGGGGAAATACAGCAGCGGGTACTGTCGAGGAATCACACCTCATTCCCTTTTGATGCTCTATAACGCCTCCGCTCCCGGATGGCAGAGCAACCATTTTCACCGCAAAGATACTTATTTTTTCTTAGATCCTGTACAATGACATACGTTAATCTAAAAAAAAGAGCTGCACCATCCGGCATATGTCAGGATGGTGCAACTGTAGTGTTACGACTATAACCGGTAATTGTCGTTTATTCGTATTTGGAGAAGTCAACGTTACGCATCGAACCGGAGTCGAGGAATTCGGTGTGGAACGCCAACGAAGCCTTCAGGCTGTGAGGTGTCTGTCCGCCCTTGCCCATACGGAGATAATCGGTAAGCAGAGGACGATAGTCGGGATGAGCGCAGTTGTTGATGATCTCTTCGGCGCGCTGTACCGGATCTTTGCCACGGAGATCGGCAACACCTTGCTCCGTGATGAGGACATCGACTGAGTGCTCGGAATGATCGACATGCGATACCATAGGTACAATATTACTGATCAAGCCACCTTTAGTGGTTGACGGGCAAGAGAATATCGAGAGATATCCGTTGCGTGTGAAGTCACCCGAACCACCTATACCGTTCATCATGCGTGTGCCGGTTACGTGCGTTGAGTTGATATTACCGAAGATATCAGCTTCAAGAGCCGTGTTCATGGCGATGACACCAAGACGACGTATAACTTCCGGGTTATTGGAAATTTCAGCTGGTCGTATCACGATCTTGTCGCGGAAGAAGTCGAGATTCGAATACAGTTCCGCCTCCATCGCATTGCTGATGGTAAGCGAGCATGTAGAGCCGAATTTGCATTTGCCGAGCTTCATAAGTTCGATAACCGCGTCCTGAATTACTTCGGTGTACATCGAGAACGGTGGGATTTCCTTGCTGTCGCCAAGACCGTAAAGAACGGCGTTTGCAACATTACCTACACCCGACTGGATGGGGAGGAATGATTTCGGCAGACGACCGGCGCGAAGTTCCGAGATAAGGAATCCGCATACATTGGCACCGATTGTAAGAGTGGTGTCATCGAGTGCGGTGAAGCCTTTGATTCCATCATAGTCGTCGCTGTAAACGACACCTACTATCTTCTTGGGATCGATATGTACGATCGGTTCACCGATGCGATCGCTTGGAGTGTAGATGGGTATCTCGCGGCGGGCAGGAGGATCGGCAGGCATATAGATGTCGTGCATGCCGTACATGGTAACGGGAACCTTACGGTTCAACTCCAGAATGACATGCTTGGCACGGTTTACGTATGTGGGGACGTTTCCGGCACCTGTCGTGAGAACCACGTCACCGTTATCACGTACTTCACACACTTCGATAAGCGCGAAGTCGAGTTCACCGTAAAAACCATAGCGGAATTTCTGAGCGAGCTCGGAGAGGTGAAGATCGAAGTAATGCGCGTCGTGAGAGTTGATGCGCTTGCGCAGATCGGGAGTGTTCTGATAAGGTGTACGGCGGTTGATGGCGTTGGCACGAGCCAATGCACCGTCGGCGTGGTTGTTTGTCGATGCACCTGTGAAAATATTGATCTTGTAGGGACGACCGGCTTCATGCTCGCGAATAGCGCGGGCTGCAATAGCCTCGGTAACTACCTTAGGCGAACCCGAAGCAGTAAATCCGGAGAATCCTACATTAGCGTCGTTGGGAATAAGCGCAGCCGCTTCTTCCGCTGTCAGAATTGGGAATGCCATGTATGCGGGTCGGTTTTTAGTGTTGCAGTACGGTAATTTTTTAGTAAATTTGCCACAAATTTAATCATTTTTAGTTGATTCTCCAAAAAAGTAGTTTCACAATACATGTCAGAACAAGACAATAATACCAATATAAATGGCGTAGAAGCGAATGATCAGACGCCAAATACACTGTTTATCGAAACTTATGGATGTCAGATGAATGTCGCTGACAGTGAGGTGGTGGCTTCCGTCATGGAAATGGCGGGTTATTCGATGGTGAAATCCGCGGATGATGCCGATGCCGTACTCCTCAATACATGCTCAATACGGGATAAAGCTGAACAAAAGATCTACGGTCGACTTCAGTATTTTTCTTCACTCCGCCGTCGCCGTGCACGGGAAGGAAAAAACCTGATAGTAGGTGTGATAGGATGTATGGCTGAACGGGCAAGAGAGGACCTGATCGAGAACCATGGCGTTGATCTGGTTGCGGGACCTGATTCCTATCTTGATTTGCCGGGATTGTTCGCCTCGGTGGAACAAGGACACAAGGCAATAAATGTTGAGCTTTCGACTACTGAAACATATCGAGAGGTCGTACCGGTACGGCTTGGTGAAAACCGTGTCTCGGGTTATATAAGCATTATGCGCGGTTGCAATAATTTTTGCTCCTATTGTATTGTTCCGTACACACGCGGTCGTGAACGGTCGCGCGAAACCGACAGCATACTCCGGGAACTCTCTGATTTACGTGACAAGGGTTTTAAGGAGGTGACTTTGCTCGGACAGAATGTGAACAGTTACCGGTACATCGATCCCAAGACCGGTGATACGACTGATTTCGCATCACTGATTTCTAAAGTAGCTGAGGCAGCCCCCGATATGCGCATACGTTTCACGACATCGCATCCCAAAGATATGTCAGATGAGATTATCGCTGCAATAGCCTCTCATCCAAATGTATGCAGCCACATACATCTGCCTGTACAGAGTGGTTCGGATTCCGTTCTCAAAGCCATGAACCGCAAGTACACACGCGAGTGGTATCTCGGGCGAATAGATGCCATCCGCCGCGCTATCCCTGACTGTGCGATAACAACCGATCTATTTACAGGATTTCACGGTGAGACTGAAGCTGATTTCGAAGATACACTTTCGCTGATGCGGGAAGTTGGCTTCGATGCCGCGTTCATGTTCAAATATTCCGAACGTCCCGGTACATTCGCATCCAAACATCTGCCGGATGACGTTCCCGAGGCTGTGAAAATCGAGCGCCTTACACGCATGATTGCCCTTCAGGACCGTTTGTCGGCTGAAAGTAACAGGCGTGACGAAGGACGCGAATTTGAGGTGCTTGTCGAAGGTGTGTCAAAGCGTAGCCGTGAGCAGATGGTGGGACGTACATCGCAAAATAAGACAGCTGTATTTCCGCGGGGTAACTACCGTGTTGGAGATCTGATAAAGGTACGTGTGACCGATTCGACTTCAGCCACACTTATCTGTGAGCTTGTGTGATCATATCGTCGGGAGTAATAAGATTCCAGTCGAATATGTCAATCAGCGACGCCGCGCTGCAAGGAACCGGTGAAGGAGTCCATCCGGCAAGATGCGCCAGCATGCCTATGACTTCTTCCGGTGTATGGCTTGAACGCAAAGCCTCGATGGAAAGCGAAGCATCGCGTTTCGACAGGCGTTGACCATTGCTGTTCCCGATGAGAGGCAGATGTGCCCATGAGGGAGAATCATATCCAAGCAAGTCGTAAAGATAGGTCTGCTGTGCTGATGAAGGGAGCAGATCGCAGCCACGTACTACCTCGGTTACGCCCATAAGCGCATCATCGACTACTACCGCAAGCTGGTAAGCCCATGCACCATCGGCTCTTCTCAGCACGAAGTCGCCGCATAGTTCTGTAAGATTGAATTCCTGATGACCGAATACCCGATCATCGAAGCTTATCATGCGGTCGGGGACAAAAAGCCGTTCGGCATAGGGTGCGGTACCCCACTCAGGACGAGTTGCGGGAAATCCGTCCGGGCGGCATGTACCTGCATATATTACTCTGCCGTCACTACGGTGAGGTGCTTGTGTGGCACGTATATCAGCACGTGTACAGCGGCATGGATAAGTGAGTCCGAGATGCCGCAGTCGCTCCAGGGCTTCGGTGTAAAAGTCATGTCGCAGGCTCTGACAATATGGTTCTGCCGGACCTTTGCCGTCCACTCCGCCTTCGTCCCATTCAAGTCCTGCCCAAAGCAGGTCCTCTTCGATAAGTCGGGCGAATTCAGTATGCGATCTCTGCGGATCAAGATCCTCGATACGAAGAATCCACTTGCCTCCCCGCGAACGTACCGACAGCCACGACACAAGAGCCGTAAACAAATTTCCGAGATGCATGCGCCCCGACGGAGAAGGCGCGAACCTTCCGACGGGGCGTATATTAAGCGAATGACTGTCAGTCATGATTATGAGAGAGAAGTTCCGTCGATAGAGTCAAGGCGCCGGCGCAATTCCTCTGCCATATCGGAACGCACTGTAAAAGTGAGTCTACACGAATTGTCGAACTCCTGTGATACTATGTTGATGTCGGAGTTTTTGACCACACGCATCACATCGTTCATGGCAAGATACGGGAAGGTTACGGTAACGGTTTCACGTACACAATCGGCACGTGTTCCGGCGTCCTCTATCGCGAGGCGTGCCGCCTCGCGGTAAGCCGCTATGAGACCTGACGTTCCAAGCTTTATTCCACCGAAATACCGTACGACCGTCACTACAACATCGGTGATACCTGCGGAATTGATCTGACCGAGTATCGGTTTACCGGCAGTACCCGACGGTTCACCGTTGTCAGATGACAGGTATTCCAACCTGTCGGCACCAACCATATAGGCCCAGCACACATGCCGTGCATCGTGGTACCTGTTTACGGTATCGCTGATTATAGCTTTCGCCTCGGCGGCTGTGGTGACATGTGTTGCCGTGGCAATGAATTTACTCATTTTTTCACGGAATATGCCTTCGCCGGTGCGTGCTACGGTGAGGAATTCGCAGACACCACCCATTATCAGAGGATAAGCATGGCGTCGCCGTAAGCGCCGAACCGGTATTTTTCTTTGACAGCTTCGTTATAGGCTTTCATCACCAGATCGTAACCGCCGAATGCCGCAACCATCATGAGCATAGTGGAGTAGGGAAGATGGAAGTTACTTACGAGAGCATCGGTCACCGTGAAATCATAGGGAGGGAAAATAAATTTGTTGGTCCAGCCGGAGTAAATTTTCATGTGTCCACCCATGCTCACCGCACTGGCAATGCCCCGGAGTACTGATGTGCCGACTGCGCATACACGATGGTGATGATCTTTGACAGCGTTGACGGTTTCAACAAGTTTTTCGCTGATTTCAATCTGCTCGGAATCCATGCGGTGTTTGGTCAGGTCCTCGACATCTATTTCGCGGAAATTACCCAGACCGCTGTGAACGGTCATGAATGCCTGATGCACACCTTTTATTTCAAGACGCTTCATAAGTTCGCGGCTGAAATGCAGGCTTGCTGCGGGAGCCACTACAGCGCCTTCGTTACGGGCAAAAATAGTCTGGTATCGATCGGCATCTTCAGGTTCCGGCTCACGGCGGATATACTCGGGCAGGGGAGTCTGACCAAGTGAATACAAAGCATTCTTGAACTCATCATGGGGTCCGTCATAGAGAAAGCGGAGCGTGCGGCCACGTGAAGTGGTATTGTCGATAACCTCCGCTACCATTGAGTCATCCTCACCGAAGTAAAGCTTATTTCCGATACGTATCTTGCGCGCCGGTTCGACAAGCACGTCCCATAGCTTGTTTTCAGCATTCAGTTCCCGGAGCAGAAACACTTCAATGCGGGCACCTGTTTTTTCCTTATTCCCGTAAAGCCGGGCGGGGAATACTTTGGTGTCGTTAAAAACGAAAATATCTCCTTCTTCGAAGTAATTGATTATGTCTTTAAATATGCGATGTTCTATTTCTCCGCTTGCACGATGAAGAACCATCATACGTGATTCGTCACGTACTTGTGCGGGATGCTGTGCTATAAGCTCTTCCGGGAGCTTGAACTTGAATTGTGAAAGTTTCATTCGGGTGAGTAAGTATGAGGGAGTATTATTATATTATTGTCATTTATTTTCAGTCATTTCCGGTAACACCATGTCGACGATGCGTATCCATTCAACTGCCTGATCGACCGACAGACAGTCGGCAACCGTCACGTCACCGACACGTGTACGCCGCAGGGCTGTGAGGTGTGCCCCGGATTCAAGCGCCTGTCCGATGTCGCGGGCAAGCGCACGTATGTAAGTGCCTTTGCCGCACACAATCCGCAGTTCAAGTTTCATTGATTGCGGATCAAAACCAAGCAGTTCGATTTCGTCGATCTGCAGTTCCTTCGGCTTAAGTTCCACCTCGCCCCCTTTACGGGCGGTACGATATGCCCGATGTCCGTCAACTTTGCATGCCGAAAATGCGGGTGGCACTTGCATGATGCGTCCGGTGAATTGCGGAAGAATCTGTTCGATAGACTCGCGGGTGATGTGCCCGGTAGGATACACGGCATCGATGGCAGTCTCAAGGTCGAACGACGGAGTCGTAGCCCCAAGCTGTATTTCGGCAATATATTCCTTGACACCTGCCTGAAGCTTCTCTATCAGTTTCGTGGAGCGTCCGGTAACAACTATCATAACGCCGGAGGCGAGGGGGTCAAGAGTACCGGCGTGACCCACTTTCATTTTCCGTAATCCAAGCCTACGGAGAAGTGTGGAACGCAACCGCTTAACTACATCGAACGAGGTCCATCCGAGAGGCTTGTCAATATATAACGTTTCACCGGCAAGAAAGTCGCGTGATGACCCGGAAATAGAATCGTTTTCGTCGGTCATAGCTTCTACCATACCAAACATATTATACCGACGATCAGACAGTAAATCGCAAACCACACCATCTTGCCTTTCCGCACAATATTAAGCATCCATTTGCAGGCGGCACATCCTACAATGAACGATGCGAGAAAACCGCATATCAGAGGGGTCATTCCTATAGCTTCGCTGGCGCCTTCACCTCCGATCATATCCTTGAGGTCGAGCAGAGCCTCGCCGAGGATGGGGATGATGACCATGAAGAATGAAAAACGGGCAATAAGATCGCGACGTACTCCGAGCAACAAGCCGGTTGCGATTGTCGATCCCGAACGGCTGAGACCCGGAAGAACCGCTATTGCCTGTGCGCATCCTATGACAAAAGCGTCGAGCCAGGTTATGCCGTGGGCATGATCCGAATCTTTAAGCTTGCCCGGGACAGCTTCACGGTCCGGACGACGGAAAAAGTAAGCGAATGCAAGCAGTGCGGCGGTAATTATAAGGCAAATTCCTACTGTCCCAAGTCCGTTCCCGAAGAATTGTTCAACCACGTCCTTGAAGCATAGACCGACTATGGCAACGGGAATGCACGAAACAAGTATTTTGCATACATACTTGAAGTTATCGTCGAACTTGAGGGTAAAGAATGACCGGCATAAGGCGTTGAACTCGCCCCAGAGTACAACGATAGTGCTCAGGACTGTTGCAACATGCAGGGCTATATCGAATTCAAGGGCATCGGCTCCCGAAAGATCAAGTCCGAGTATTTCCCGGAAAATTTCAAGATGTCCGCTGCTGCTGATGGGCAGGTATTCGGCAAGTCCCTGAACTATGCCCATGATTATGGCGTCGATAGTATTCATGATCGGTAAGCTGATATTGATTTGTTACTGTTTGTTGTGGCGTCCGGGTATAATGATTCCGATACCCATGAGTACAAAACCGAGGAAAGAGAAAAGCGGACCGATTACAATGCGACGCGTCGAAAAGATATCGGGGTTAAACTGTTCGGCGGTGGATGAAGAACCTGTCATGAGCAGAAAGCCCAGTACTATCATCACACCGGCTATTATCATGATAATAAAATTGAGGCGAGTGAGTGGAAACTGGGATGATGTCTCCGGGGTGACTTGCTCTTTTGAGTCAGTCAGTGAATTTAGATCGATCATATCTTATGATGTTGGATTTGTTTATTCGAATAATTCGTCATAGGAGATGGTTATATACCTGGTTGCTCCGAAAGCTGCGGCTAAACCTGAAAGAAGTGCGCCGGTGACAAACATGGCGCCGATAACATAACCGACGGTTTCCCATGATACCAGATGCGGCAACATGGGTTCTATAGAAGAAAGATAGCCAATCATGGAAGCAAGTATCGCCGAGGCGAGAGTGGCGGCGATGATACCGCTTATGATGTGCTCTATTACAAACGGACGACGGATAAAGGATGCCGTAGCACCTACAAGCTTCATCGTGTGGATAATAAAACGCTTGGAAAATATGGCGAGACGTACGGTGTTGTTGATAAGTACAAAGGATATGAGAAGCAGCGCTCCGGCTATTATCAGCAGTATGAACATCACGCTACGTATGGAGCGGTTTACTTCCGCTACGGTATCACCGTATAAACGGATCTCGCTGACACCGGGGTATTTTTCAATAGCTGCAATTATGCTGTCGACACTGTCGGGATAGGCATATTCGGCGCGGAGGTTGACTTCGAATTCGGGAGAAAACGGATTTCCACCCAGATCGGTCTCATCAGGGAGATCATCGGTGCCCATCATCTCACGCCACCGGCGCATTACTTCGTCGGCAGAGGCATATTTAAAGTCAGAAACATAAGTGGCTTTTACCCAAAGTGATTTCATAGCCCGTATCCGGGCTTCGTCGGCATCATCCTCCATGATGACCACAAACCCTGTCTGCTCCTGGATTTCGCGTGCGGCATTATGTGCGGCTATGCCGATAAGAGCTACAATCCCGAGGATAAGCAGGACTATGGCAACGCTGACAGTAGATGTCAGTTGAGAGCTGAACATCGGCAACAAGGAATGACGTTTTCGTTTCATCGTCACATAAAATATGCAATATCATGCAAAATTACAACAAATCGGCACTTCTGCCAAACCTTAACGAGAAATAAAGGGTTTTTAATATAAGAGATTTGAATGCTATGACATCATCACATCATGTTTTTAACGGACCTCCGGCACATAAGGAAGAAGGTAAATGTAGCCGACTGACCAGAATAACGCGATTCTTTGCCGAGTATGCATCCTGGATGCTGGGATGTGGTGCAACCTGCGCGCGAATATCGAAAAATATGGAACGCATGGCTGCTACAGTCAGGCTCACAGTTGATCTGATCATACTTCCGTCGCATGTGATGGTCACGGTAACGGAAGCGGGGAGTAACGAAGGCGAGGCATGCTGTCATTCACATTCGATAGTCAAAGTGGCGGTCAGTTATGATCTGATAACACGGCTCAGCAAACTGTCGTGGGATGTTGCGGAGAAGCGCATCACCATGGAGGAAGCACAGTGGGTGTTCCGCCGCCTCGTGCATACCCGCGCCTATAATCCATGGTGGGTGATGTTGCTGGTATCGGTTGCCAACGCTTCGTTCTGCCGGTTGTTCGGTGGTGATCCGGCGGCAATGTTGATTGTGGCTATAGCCACTGCCGCGGGATATTCGCTCAAACTGGTGCTGTTGCACAATCGTCTGGACATAAAGCCGACATTCATTTTCTGTGCGTTTCTGTCAGTCATTATCACAGGCGCCGCATGTCGCATGGGGCTGACAGCTACAACCGAGGTGGCGTTAGGTACGAGTGTATTGTACCTTATTCCGGGTATTCCGTATATCAACGGTGTGAACGACCTGATTGACGGACACTACATATGCGCTTACAGCCGGTTTGTTTACGCACTGCTTCTCACCGCGTGCATAGCGCTTGGACTGACAGCGGGCTTTTTATGTATGAATCTAAAAATATTCTGAGCTATGGAAATAATCTGGGCAATTTTACAGGACGGCTTTTTCGCAGCTCTGGCTGCTGTAGGATTTGCGGCGATAAGCAATCCTCCGCGTATAGCGATCGGCTATTGTGCCCTGATCGCAGCTGTAGGTCACATCACACGTTTCTGTCTGATGAATTATGCCGGGCTGAATATAGTTTTTGCATCACTTGTCGGAGCGCTGACCGTAGGGTTGCTTGCAGTGTTCTTCGCCCCGCGCGTGAAATGTCCGCCTGAAACGTTTGCTTACCCCTCGCTGTTGCCTATGATACCGGGTATTTATGCTTACCGGACGGTGCAGGCATTCGTACTCGCACTTTCCACCGAAGGCGAAGGAGAGTTCTCACACTATTTTTACCTGTGTGAATTCAATGGTCTCACATGTGGATTCGTCATATTGTGTATGGTAATAGGACAGATGATACCTATCCTGATATTCAAGCATATCACTTATTCAGCAACACGGGGCTGACAGCGAGTGCAAATGATATTTAATATATGTAATAGATTTGCGTAAACGATGGTAAATATGTAACTTTGCAGTGCAAACATGTATATCAAATCTCATTTTCGCGAATTATGGAACAGATAGATCGCCTTTTGGCAGAAAAACTCCTTAAAATTAGTGCTATAAAACTACAGCCCGAGTTACCTTTCACCTGGGCTTCGGGATGGAATTCACCAATTTATACCGATAATCGTAAAACTCTTTCCTATCCTGAGATAAGAACCTTTATCAAGGTTGAACTCTGCCGTATGATAATGGAGAATTTTGCCCGTCCGGATGCAATAGCCGGTGTAGCCACCGGAGCGATTGCCCAGGGCGCGCTCGTTGCTGATGAACTCGGGCTTCCTTACGTATATGTTCGTTCCACGCCTAAAGACCACGGTCTTGAGAATCTTATTGAAGGTAATCTTACTCCTGGTCAGCGCGTAGTGGTGATCGAAGATCTTATCTCGACCGGTAAAAGCAGCCTTAAAGCTTGTGAGGCAATCCGCGCCGCAGGTTGCGAAGTTATCGGAATGGCTGCCATGTTCACTTACGGCTTCCCGGTAGCACGTGAGCAATTCGAGGCGGCAAATGTGCGTCTGCTTACCTTGAGCAATTATAATGCGATGCTTGAAGCCGCTCTTGCTTCAGGATATATCTGTCCCGATGATCTTGACACTCTCAAAGAGTGGCGTGAGGATCCGGCGAATTGGGCACCCGCAGAAAAGAAAGACTAATTCCCGCTTCATTTATGGCTAAATATTCAAGTAAACCGGTGGTTATCGATGCTCCGATAGAAACCGCATATGCACGTCTGAGTGATTTCTCGGCATATCAGTCGCGTCTTGATGAACTCCCTGATGAAATACGCGGTAAAATAGGAGAAGTACGTTTCACTCCGGATTCGATTGTGATAAATGCCGCACCAGTAGGGGAGATGGTATTTGAAGTGACCGACCGGGTAGCTCCTAAACATGTTGCTTTGAAAGCAAAAAATTCACCTGTGCCGATGATGCTGTCACTTGACCTTTCGGAAGCGGGCGATAAAACAGGAGTTGTCAGCACCATTGACGTTGAGATTCCTGTAGTGTTGCGACCCATGGTAGGAGGTAAGATGCAGGAAGCTGCTGATAAATTTGCTGAACTTATAGGAACTTTTTTCCGTGCGGATGGCGCTAAGTCGTAACATATTGCGACACGCTGTTTTTACGATGATTATAACGTCCATCGCGTGGTGGCTTCAGAGTTGCCACACGGTGGACGATGACCGTATTCCCTATATGCCGGTTTATATACCCTTCAATACACAGGGAGAATGGGTGACATATGGTGTAGGTGGTGCGGTGGAGGCACGCAGGTTTGTCAGGCAGCTCTATGAACCTCAGGGGTTCCCGTATACATCAATGTCGGCAACCGGCTTTGGCGGCATTCTGCTGGTGTGTGACTATAACGGTGATTACCGTGCTTACGATCTGGCGTGTCCGGTTGAAGTGCGTGCCGATGTGCGCATAAATGCGATTCTTTACGATGGAGGTGAGCCTCGCGGGGAGTGCCCAGTATGCCATTCAACCTATGATATTTTCCGTTACGGAGGACCGCTGAGCGGACCGGCGGCAAAGGAAGGTTACGCTCTCACCCACTATTTTGTGGGACCTGGTCTTCAGGGTGAATATATGCTTGTGAGCCACTGACAGAGCATATTGCCGTGATGAAAAAAATTAGTAAATTTGCGAAGTATTATTTAAGACTGATTAATACGATCATGAACATACTTGAACTCAGCGAACAGGAGATAGTTCGCCGGAATACTCTTGAAGAAATGCGCCGTCTCGGGATTGACCCTTATCCTGCTGCGGAATATCCCGTCGATGCATATTCTGATGAAATAAAGGCAAATTTTAAGGACGAAGCTCCGCGGCGTGACGTGACTGTCGCCGGCAGACTTATGAGCCGGCGCGTTATGGGAAAGGCAACCTTTCTCGAATTACAGGACTCACGTGGGCGTGTGCAGGTGTATATAAGCCGCGATGATCTCTGCCCGGGTGAAAATAAAGAACTTTATAACACAGTAGTGAAAAAGCTGCTTGATATAGGCGACTTTATCGGTGTGAAGGGATACGTATTCCGTACACAGATGGGAGAGATTACCGTACATGCTTCGGAACTCACGGTGCTGAGCAAAGCGCTCCGTCCGCTCCCGATTGTCAAGGTCAAGGATGGCGTGACATATGATGCGTTCGAGGATCCTGAACTCCGCTACCGTCAGCGTTATGTCGATCTCATTGTCAATGACGGCGTGAAAGAAATTTTCATCAAGCGTTCGAAGATACTTAATTCGATGCGTGAATTTTTCAATTCGCACGGTTATATGGAGGTGGAGACCCCTATACTGCAGTCTATTGCCGGCGGAGCGGCGGCACGTCCGTTTATCACACACCATAATTCGCTTAATATTGACCTGTATCTGCGTATAGCTACCGAGCTGTATCTCAAACGTCTTATTGTAGGTGGTTTCGAAGGTGTATATGAGATTGGAAAAAATTTCCGCAACGAGGGTATGGACCGTACCCATAATCCGGAATTCACATGTATGGAAATATATGTGGCATATAAGGATTACAACTGGATGATGTGCTTTACCGAGCAACTTCTTGAGAAGATATGTATTGATGTCAATGGTACGACCGAGGTTAAAGTCGGTGATAATGTCATAAGCTTTAAGGCTCCGTTCCGTCGTGTCACAATGATTGACGCTATCAAGGAAAACACCGGTATCGATATTTCAGGAATGGACGAAGAGCAATTACGTGAAGTATGCGCGAAATTAGGCGTAGAGACTGATCCGTCCATGGGTAAAGGAAAGCTTATCGATGAAATATTCGGAGAAACTTCCGAAGGTAAGTACATCCAGCCGACGTTTATTATCGATTATCCTATCGAAATGTCACCTCTCACCAAGAAACATCGTGACAATCCGGAATTGACAGAGCGATTCGAACTGATGGTCAACGGTAAGGAACTCTGCAATGCCTATTCCGAGCTTAACGACCCGATAGATCAGTACGAGCGGTTTGTAGAGCAGATGCGTCTTGCCGACAAGGGCGATGACGAGGCAATGATAATTGACAAGGATTTTGTACGTGCTCTTGAATACGGCATGCCTCCTACATCGGGTATGGGTATGGGAATCGACCGTCTGGCAATGATAATGACAGGCAATCCGACCATACAGGAGGTATTGTTCTTCCCGCAGATGCGCCCCGAGAAGGTTGTGCGCCGCGATTCAGCCGCCGCTTTTGCCGCCGCCGGGGTACCGGAAGAATGGGTTGCTCCATTGCATAAGGCAGGTGTACTGACTGTAAACGCACTTGGATCTGCATCCTCGCATGGTAAACTCCATCAGGAACTCTGTGGAATCAATAAGAAATTCAAGCTCGGACTAAATACTCCGTCAATTGACGACGTGAAAGGTTGGATAGAGGCTGCTGCCGGAATTCAAGGCGAAGCCAAAGCAGAAGAATAAGTCATAAATCCTTAACCTATTATGAATTTTCCCGGTAAGATAGCAGTACTTGGAGGTGGTAGCTGGCCGACAGCGTTGGCAAAGTTGCTGCTTTCGAACAGTGAGACCATTATCTGGTACATGAGACGTCCCGATCGCATCGAGGATTTCCGTAAACTGGGTCATAATCCAGCTTACCTGAGTGATGTGGTATTCGATATTGACCGAATTGAATTTTCATCAGATATAAACGAAGTATGCTCGAAAGCCGATACTTTGCTTTTGGGCATGCCATCACCCTACTTTAAGTCGCACATGGAGAAGCTGAAGGTTGATATCAGCCAGAAATTTGTGGTGTCGGCTGTAAAGGGAATTGTGCCTGATGAAAATGAAATCATATCCACATACATGGAACGTGTCTATCATGTGGCGCCGGAACGCATGCTTGTCGTTTCCGGTCCATGTCATGCCGAGGAAGTAGCTCTCGGACGTCAGAGTTATCTGACGGTCGGTTGCAATGACATATTCCATGCCGAACAATTCTCACACTGCATACAGGGAAAGGCTCTGCGGACTATCACATCGTCGGATGTGGAAGGGATTGAATATGCAGCGGTGCTGAAGAATGTTTACGCTATCGCAGCCGGAATAGTACACGGACTTAAAAACGGTGATAATTTCCAGGCGATGCTCGTCAGCAATGCTATCAGGGAGATGGAGCGTTTCGTGGACGCAGTGTGTCCGCGTCCGCGTCAGATATGTGATTCGGTTTATCTGGGTGACCTGCTTGTAACAAGTTATTCCCACTTCAGCCGCAATCATAATTTCGGATCGATGATCGGTAAAGGTTATTCGGTGACTGCAGCCCGCATGGAAATGGAACAGACTGCCGAGGGATATTACGGTACGAAGTGTATCCATGAGATCAATCAGCAGTACGATGTGCCGATGCCGATACTCGAAGGTGTATATGACATACTCTATCGCCGTGTAAAACCTCAGAAGGCAATAAAAGCTATGTCTGAGACTTTCATCTGATAATTCTAAACAAAATTATACTGAATATTATGGAATCCATTAAAATCAACATTCAGGATGTGCTCGGAACAGTGTCGGCTGCCGATATCGAGAATCTTCGTCCGGCTGCAACCGAGAGCCTGGATAAAGTTGAGCGCGGTACAGGTGCAGGCAATGATTTCCTCGGCTGGGTGAATCTGCCTTCAGAAACTACTGAAACACTTGTGAGCGACATCGAGAAGTGTGCCGCTTCGTTACGTGAAAACTGTGATGTTGTTGTGGCAATCGGCATCGGCGGTTCATATCTTGGAGCCAAAGCCGTAATCGAAGCACTCAGCGACTCTTTCGCCGCTTACAAGCCTGTAAGCAAAGGCGCTCCTGAAGTATTGTTTGCCGGTCAGAATATCGGCGAGGATTACCTGTATGAACTCCAGCAGTATCTTGCAGATAAAAAATTCGGCATCATCGTCATATCCAAGTCCGGTACTACCACCGAGCCGGCGATAGCCTTCCGTCTGCTACGTGAACAGCTTGAACGTCAGCTTGGCAAGGCAGAAGCATCAAAACGTATCGTAGCAATCACCGATGCCCGTAAGGGAGCTCTCCGCAAACTTGCCGATACGGAAGGTTATACTACTTTTGTTATCGAGGATAACGTGGGTGGTCGTTTCTCGGTGCTCACCCCCGTGGGTTTGCTTCCCATAGCTGTTGCCGGATATGATATCCGCAAACTACTTGACGGAGCCCGCCAGATGCAGGCAGCGACCGCACAACCTACAGCCGACAATATGTCCATGACATATGCCATGACCCGTAATGCTCTTTACCGTGCCGGCAAGAAGATCGAGATAATGGTCAACTACAATCCTAAACTACACTACTTCGGAGAATGGTGGAAGCAGCTGTATGGCGAAAGCGAAGGTAAGGATCTGAAGGGTATCTTCCCTGCTGCCGTAGATAATACGACGGACCTGCATTCAATGGGACAATGGATACAGCAGGGAGAGCGTACGATTTTCGAAACAGTTCTTTCTGTGGAGAAGCCTGCTCACAAGGTTGTGATTCCTGTTGATGCCGATAATCTTGACGGTCTCAATTATATTGCCGGCAAACGCGTGGACGAAGTGAACAAGATGGCAGAGTTAGGAACCCGTATCGCTCATGTCGACGGAAATGTTCCCAATATCCGCATTACGATACCCGAACTTGCCGAATATTATCTCGGACAGCTCATATATTTCTTTGAGAAAGGATGCGGTATAAGCGGATATATTCTTGATGTGAATCCGTTCAATCAGCCTGGTGTGGAAGATTACAAGCGCAATATGTTCGCATTGCTTGAAAAACCGGGTTATGAGGAACAGACAGCTGCCATAAAAAAGCGTCTGAACTGACAAATAGTATTTTAAGTAATAACTTTATATAAATAAGAGGGTAACTGCTATTCAAATAGCATGTCATCCTCTTTTTTTAATTCAAAATGCTATGTTTTTATGTTAAAAAATGCTAATGCTTTCAATGTATACTTGCACATTCGATGTAAAGCGTGTATATTTGCAATGTGATTAATAGGTGTAAATGCATATAGGCATACTTAAGAACTTAGATAGGTGTATATGAGGACAGCTTCTGAGGATATTCCGAAGTAGCAACGTTTCTCAAATGATTGTGAAATTATATTGAGTAACGTGTCCTTTTGAATGATTTGATAGAGAAAGATCGATTTAGATTTGGGCTCTGTGATTATTTGGTATTAAGCTTGATTAATAAAATTTAGTATTAAATAGTTGTTTTATAGATAATTGTGTATTTGAAGTTAAAGGGAAGTCGTGAGACTTCCCTTTTTCTGTACCTGCGCGAATAATTGTTCTCAGCTACCGGGAATTTCAAAACGGAGTGTAGCGTCAGGCAATCCGATCACGTCGCCATGATTAAGTGTCATGCAATCGCCGTAAAGCAACTGTTTGTTGTTAATAAAGGTTGGATTCACTTTTTCCTTATAGAGAGAAATGATGTGGACGAACCTGTTCCCGGGATTCTGTTTCACATCGATCACTATATGTTCCCGGCTCATCATGAGTTTACCGGCAGTGTCTATCTGGAAATCCGCCTCTGATTTCTGCGCCATACGACCGATAATATTGCGTCCCGTTTTCAACCGGTATGAATGACCGGTACCAACAACAGTAATCACACCTAAAGAATCAAAAATGTCAGTCTGAGGCAATATCCTCTCGTATTGCGTAAAAGGGTATTTATTCCTGCATACCGGGCAAGAAATAGTTTTAGTTTCGATACCGGTTTGCTCTCTCACTGAAAGCACAGCGCCGTCAAACGGGCATTTGATTCGGATTATGTGGTTCATCTCATTTTATATTATTTTACAAAGATACGCCCATAATTTTCAGTCGACAAATTTCCGTTGTTATTTCAAGTCGAAATTAATTGAGATATAGTTTAAATACCTTATCTTTGCAAAATTGATGCTATCAGAGCTATTAAAGCTCTCAGAGGTATTAATAATCATTTACGATGGCAAATCACGATTTTATAGCACCTACCGGCAAATATGAAGATTGGAATGTATATAAGCTATCGCTTATAATTGTTGACATTACCGACCTGTTTGTCAAGACGTATCTTGACAAATACCGTGATCGTACGGTTGACCAAATGGTTCAGGCTGCACGTAGTTGCAAACAAAACATTGTAGAAGGGTCAATAGCAGCAGCAACCTCACGCGAGACAGAAATCAAATTGACCAATGTCGCTAAAGCCAGCCTTGGCGAACTTCGTGAAGATTATCGGGACTTCATCCGGCATAATAATCTACAATTATGGGGTAAGGATGATAGTCGGACATTACAGGTGCGCCGATTCTCCAAAACTCACGATAAACCTGAGGATTATCTGACAAAGTTGCGCCAACGTTCACCGGAAGCCTTTTGCAATATAGCTCTTACACTTTGTCATCAACTTGATTACATGCTTTATTGCGTTATAGAGCGAGCCAAAGCTGTTTTCCTTGAAAAAGGAGGAATTAAAGAAGAGATGTATCGCGCACGTGTAACCGCCCGAAACAATCAGAGTTATCAAAGCAATAAGAGCAATAAATGACTCTAAATTTACACCGTAATTTGTGAAAGGGTAGAAGGTGACAAGAAAGCAGGAAGTAAACATTCGTTAAATGATGCTTACTTCCTGATACTTTTAATACTTTTACGGTAGGCTCAGATGTTTACGGTGATGGCGGCAGGGAAAAGTCGTTTCGGATCGTAGAATGCAGCGCAGCTGTTGACGAGGTTGGAGAAAAGAAGCTCCGGAACTCCGGAATAAACTTCTTTGCCATTAACACGCACTGTTACAGGTTCGCTCAGATTAACGAGTTCGTCGTTAAGGTATATTGTAACGGTGCCATCGTTAACCGGAGAATAACTGCGCTCAAAATCAAGAGGAATTCCCCAGTAGGGATCAACTTCAGTTACGGCATATGTGACGCTGCTTACGTTCAGATCTATTTCATTTCCAGTGATGTCCATGTCATATCGTATACGAAGTGAATCAGCTTCGCCCGGTTCCTTATCAATGAAGAGGTTATAGAATCCCTGACGGCGACGACCGTCCATTTCGAAATTCTCCCAACTGATATGACGTGGATAAGCGTTGCGTTTGTACTGCTTGAGCCATGGAGTTGTGGGTGAATAATTGATGTGATGACCGCTGTCCGGAATCAGCTCTATATTGTAGACAAATTCATCGGGGTTGATGGCATGCACACTGTCGAGAGCGCGAAGTGTGTAATATGTGAGTCTATTGCGGTAGAAACCGAAATCCTTGTCACCCGTACGCAGACTGAACGCCGTGTTACGCAGATTTTCAACCGGTGCGTTACGCAGTGGTTCTCCACCTGCCATCGGACCGGCTCCCGCGAGGTAGTCGGCATAGAACGATGCGAGACGCTGGCTGCCGTATCCACCTTCAGAAATACCGAAGATATATACGCTGTCGGCATCTATCGCGCCCGATGCGAGTGACTGACGCAGCAGACGCTCCCATGCAAACTGTTTGGCACGCTGCCACCAGCGGTAATACTCACCCTCGTTCGGAATCTGCGGAATGAAGTAAACCGACGGTGAGTCCTCGAAACGGTTAGCAAGTATTAGTCCGGTAGCCCACTCACGCTCCTTGGGACCCGATCCATGAAGATATAGGAAGAGCGGACGCGGTGCGGTAGCAGTCGAATCACCCTTGTAGCCCCAGTAGAAAGGCATCACTGCATTCGGCTCCAGTTCGGCAGGAAGATGCCACGCCATTGAATCGGCATCGGCAAGTTGCCCGGGAGCAGGCAGTAATTCCTGATCAACGGCTTTTACGGCATTGCACCACGCATTCCAAACTTTCTGTGTCGCGGCTGCAACCTGATCCTGTTTCAGGATATTTCCTCCGGTAAACAGAGAGTCGGTGGTTCCGGAAATATATGATTCGAAGTAGGCGGTGGCTTGCTGTTCCGCTTTGTCGGCGCACGAGGCAAGCATTACAGTGCCTAACGCGCATGAAATTAAAGTATATGCTTTCATGAAATGATGAATTGGTTATTCGTATTATTTATGTCTCATTATGGTGAGACCGTCACGGAGCGGGAGTATTACTGTTTCGAAACGTGGATCGGCTGCGGCAATATCGTTGAATTTCATGATGCCCCGGCTCTGAGCGTCAGCGGGTGCCGGCTCTTCGGCAACTTTTCCGTCCCAGAGCGTATTATCGGCGAGAATATATCCGTCCGGTTTTATCCGTTCGGCAAGCGCCTCAAAATATTCAGGGTAATTACGTTTGTTTGCATCTATAAAAACCATATCCCACATGCCGCCGAGCCTGTCGATCCACTCCAGCGCATCACCGATATGGAGATGAATATCTGCTCCACGGGGCGAAGCTTCGAACCGCGTTATCAGTTCATCCTGAAGCTCGTCATCGATTTCGACAGTATGCAGTTGAGCACCCTGCGGCATACCTTCGGCAATGCACAAAGCGCTGTAACCGGTGAAAGTACCTAATTCAAGTATTCTTTGAGGCGCTATCATGCGCGTCAGCATTGCCAGAATACGCCCCTGAAGATGCCCCGAACACATGCGCGGGTAGAGATGATTGAGGTGAGTGTACCGGTAAACCTCGTTGAGTTGTTGAGGTTCGGGACTGATATGATCGAGTATATATTCGTCAAGTGCCTGATTCATTACATTTGGCAGTTGAGGAGTGTGTAAGGGTCAAGACCGCTGGCGTGTATGGCACGACGCATCGTTTCGACAGACTCCTTCGGATAATCGCCGGAAGCTGTCTCGCCGCATAGCAGCAGGGTAGATGCACCCTCGCGGCACGCTTCCGCAATGTCGGCAATTTCGGCGCGGGTAGGACGGGGATGATGCATCATTGTGTGGAGCATCTGTGTGGCGACAATGACCGGTTTGCCTGCCTCGATACACCGGTGGATTATTTCGGCTTGAAGAGCCGGAATAAGAACCGGATCGATTTCTATTCCCAGATCACCACGGGCAACGAGGAGTCCGTCAGCTTCGGCAAGAATTTCATCAAAGTGAGCCAAAGCCGCGCGACATTCGATTTTTGCGATGAGTTTCACCCCCGAAGGTCCGTTTTCATCAAGGATCTCACGCACGCGGCGTACATCCTCGGCAGAACGTACAAACGAATGTGCTACCATCGCAATATGCTCGCGGGCGGCAGCCCGGAGCGATGCCGCATCTCTTTCGGTCACCGCCGGCAGATCGGAGATGTCGGCTCCCGGAATGCTTACACTCTTTCGGGGCAGCAGGATGCCACCGACAGTCACTTCCGCGGTGACTGTGCCGGCTATCGGTTCAATGCCGGTAACTTTCAGTTCGATCTCACCGTCATCAAGCAGAAGGCGGTCGCCGATATTCACGTGAGTCGCAAGCCCGGCATAACTTATAGATATTGATTCGGGAGTACATGGCATGTCGCTGTGACGTACAGTGATGATGTCACCGTTATTCAAAGGAATCTCATCGACGCCTTCGGCAAATCCACCAATACGTATTTCCGGACCTTTTGTATCCATCAAAACCGGTATATCAGGATCAACGGAACGCAACACCCGTATCATTCCGGAAAACCGTTCTGGATCGACATGTGCGGAGTTAACCCGGAACGAGGAAGCTCCGGCAGCTATAAGCGATCGGATAAACTCAGGATTACATCTTACGTCGGCAAGTGTCGCCATTATTGTAGGGTACTTCATAGGGCAAATGGATTTATTCCGGTTTGTTAAGATGGTAAAGAAGTGCTTCCACACCGAGCCGGTACACATCTTCGCGGAAGCCCGCTATCGTTCCGAGACATACCGGAGCGATCAGCGAAGTGCGACGTATCGGTTCGCGTCCCGCTACATTTGAAAGATGTACTTCAACAACCGGTATGGGACAATCGGCGATGGCATCGGCGATGGCAAGAGAAGTGTGGGTGTAAGCTCCGGCATTTATGACAATCCCATCCGCGGGGTTATTGCCGAATCCCGCTTCCTGAATCCGGTCGATTATCGCACCCTCGGAGTTGGATTGGAAATAATCAATCGATGTCTTACCATCGAACATGCCGCGCAAATGATGAATGATTGTATCTGCAGAACAGCTACCGTAATGCGTCTTGTCACGCTTACCAAGCATATTGAGGTTCGGTCCGTTTATTACCAAAATCTTATTCATAGTTTCGGAAGTACTTCAAGAGCCATGGTTCCTATGGCTATGTGTGACATAATAACGAGAGCGACCATAATCCATGACATCAGCCGCCGCGGATACCAGCAGATGTAGGCAAACCAATCCGCCACGAGTACATATAGCGGATAGAGCCGGATAAGGATCTTTAACTCCTCCATGTCTACGGGAATTTCGGCGAGCAACCAGGGTGTAGCTGCCGCCGGTAGAAAAATCACTATGAGGAGAATGATGAACCATGCCGGAGGTCGGGGAGTGCGGTAGTGATCGGCTGTCATGATTTGCTGTCTTTTGATTGGAGATAAGCCTCGACAGTGCGGGCGATTCCATCGGTAAGTGATACTTTGGGGTTGAATCCGAAATCGCGCCGGGCATCGGAAATGTCGCAGTCCCAGTTGCGCTGACGCATTATGCGATATTTGTCGCGGTTGAGAGTGGAAGGTTTCATACGGAGCACTCCGATTTTTTCAGCTACAGCCGAAGCGGCTTTAACAGCCCATAAAGGGAGCTTGACCGGAATCACGAATCTGCCTCCCAGCGCTTGCGACACAATACGGCGAAACTCAGCCTGAGTGTACGATCTGCCTTCAGCGATGATGTATTTATGACCTTCTACAGCGCCTGCCGGAGCTCCGAGAGCATCGAAGATAGCATTAACGAGATCCTCAACGTAAATGAAGGTGAGAATCTGGCGTTTGAAACCGACACCGAAATCCCAATGACGGTCGATTGACTTGATCATCATGAGATAATCCTGTTCGTGGGGACCGTAGACACCGGTAGGACGGAATATTATCCATGGAAAATTTTCGAGAGTCTGAAGATGAGTCTCGGCTTTCAGTTTTGATACACCATACCGGGTGTCGGGCGCGGGAATGGTATGTGAATCAAGCGGTGTGTAATCCGTTTCGTCGCCCGGTCCGAGAGCGCTGAGACTACTCATGTATAGAAAACGGTCAGGCACCAGATCATGATCGCGGAGAGCTGTGGTGACATCGCGCAGATAACCGTAATTGATACGGTTGAAATCCATAAAGTTCGTGCATTTTGTAGCGCCAAGATTATATACTATCCAATCCCATCGACCAATAGGCTCGGCAGCCTCCGCCAAAGCCTTCCCGATAGCTTCCGGGGAGTCGTAGTCAATAACCACGAACTGAAGACGCGGATCGTCCAGCCATCTGCGGGAAGTGGATTCTCTGACTGCCACCCATACCTTGCATCCGCGACGGAGCGCTTCGGCTGCTATAAAACCGCCAATAAAACCGCCGGCGCCTATAACAAGAACTTTTTTATCTGTATATCGATTCATTTTATTTTAATGAAATCTGCCATCCGACGCAGAATAATCTGTGCTTCAGGACCCATGTTGAACAGAATATCTACAATACTCAGACCGGGAACAAAACCGTGACTATCGGCACGCACTTGCCAATAGCGAGGCACATCAGGGATGATGAGCTGTTCGAAACGCATGGCATCAGGGCAAATCAGATGTGCGTCGGCATAGACTACATCCACTTGCAAATGCAGCATTTTGCGTACGGCTCTGTCAATACACTCATCAAGCTGAGTGACCGGCATGCCGACACTGTTCTCACTTATGTAAGGCAATAGATTATCAATATAAAACTGAAAATACGGAGTGCGTCCGTAAGCCGATTCAAGAGCTACGCGATGAATATCCCACCATTTTCCATGTGCCGAAACCTCGCGGTCGCGCCAAAGAGGTTGTGTACCGGGCGCGGCACATTTACTCACAGGCACGGTAAGCTGAAGGATTCCGTGAGTATCGATTATATCCGTGCGGTGAACCACCTTGCAGCGTTTGTCGTAACGGGCGCCGGAGTCGATTACGACTTTGTCGCACGCTGCCATAGCCGCATAGTAACCGATAGGCGCAAGATAACGTGGCGGGAAAACTACAGTCATCGGGGATCAGTCGGGATTGGCATCCATTAAGATACGGTTCCAGCGTATTCCACCGTTGAATATGCTCTTATCTTTATCGAATGATATGAGCACACGCATTGGTTTACCTACGATATGATCCTCCGGTACAAATCCCCAATAACGTGAGTCGAGCGAATTATCGCGGTTGTCGCCCATCATGAAATAGTAATCCATTTCGAATGTGTATTCCGAAGCCGGTTTACCATCGATGAATACGGTGCCGTTGATCATTTCGGCATCATGACCTTCGTAATTGCGTATGCACCGTTTGTATATTTCCCAGTTTTCAGGGGTAAGTTCAATCGACTCGCCCTTCTTTGGAATCCATACTTCGCCGTAATTAGCCCGCGTCCATCCATCGGCTATGCCGTCGGGATAAAGCATATCACCTGACATAGCGGGCATACGCATCAGATGAAGAACCGAATTGTCAGCTTCCATCATCCCGATCATGGCTTCGGTAAGCGGTGACACATAGATTATCGGGAAAGAGGTGGCGGTGGAATCGGTCCGGAATCCGTAAGATGCGAGTACCGGCAGGTCGGACGGGGAGATGGTGAGCTGGTGACGGTCGTCGACAGCTATTCCGAAACGCTCCCATTCGGCATCTGAAAGATAATGATCAGTCTGGATATAGTAGTTGAACTGTACATTTTCAGGCTGTTTCATGGCAACTCCGTCATTGTAAATGACACCGTCGACTATTTTAAACATTTCTCCCGGAAGCCCTACAGCGCGCTTTACGTAATTTTCGCGGCGGTCAACGGGTCGATAAATGACATCACCGAAGTTTACCTTGTCGTTGTTGACGCGTGCGTGCCCATACATTTTTACCAGGGTGTAGTAGTCGGGATTAGTGACTTTGGTGGTCACGGTGTCACCTGCCGGGAAATTGAACACCACAATGTCGCCACGCTGTATTTCACCCAGACCTTTGAGGCGGTGATATTTCCATTGTGGCCAGTCGGAATAACTTTTTGTATTTATTATCGGAAATGTATTCTGAACGAGCGGAAAGTGGAGCGGGGTCATGGGAACACGCGGACCATAGGACATTTTATTGACCCACAGATAATCGCCTACAAGGAGTGACTTTTCGAGTGAAGATGACGGAATCTGGTAGTTCTGTCCGATGAAGGTGAATACAAAATAAACAAGTACGAGGGCGTACACAATGGCATCGACCCAACTCATCACCGCACGTGTCGTGGCTGATTTACTTTTCTTCCACCAGGTCAGGGGAATATACCCTGTGATGTAAATGTCAAAAAGCAAAAACCATGCGAGCAAAACCCACCAGTTCTGAAGCCATATCACCCATAGAAAGAAAATGAGCGATACTATGCCGAAACGTATCCACCGTGTCGGCTTTGTCGCACGGATTCTTCCGCTGAAACTCTTGTCTGCCTCCCGGTTATAATTGTTATTATATGTTGCCATGTCATTGTAAGTTTATGCAAAATTAGCTATAATCGTCCAACCGACCAAACATTAGCGTTAAAGTTGTAAATTTGCATTATGAAGATAGTATTTACTGATGAAATAAGAACCGCAGCTCCACAGCTGAAGGTTATCGCCATTACGGCTGATGTGATTAATGGTCCGACCGATGATGCTTTATGGGGTGAACTGAACTCGGCAGCCGAAGATATCCGTTCGCGTTACAACATGCCCGATATTAACAAACGTCCGGGAATAGCAGCTACACGTGCCGCTTATAAAGCTCTCGGGAAGGATCCTAACCGTTACCGTCCGTCCGCCGAAGCTCTATGTCGCCGTATGGTCAAAGGTATGGATCTTTATCGTACTCTTTCGGTTGTGGATATGATTAATCTGGTGTCGGTTAAGTCGGGTTATTCTATAGGTGGTTTCGACCTGAACCGGATCAGTGGCGAAGAACTGGTGCTTGGAGTAGGACGCGAAGGTGAAGACTTTGAGGCTATCGGTAGGGGACAACTTAATATTTCCGGGCTGCCGGTATATAGAGATAGTATCGGTGGTATAGGTACACCGACAAGCGACAATGAGCGGACAAAACTTAGTCCTGACACACGAAAATTGCTGATGTTGATAAATATATATGATGAAGAAATGACCGCTGAGGATGTAATATCCATGACCACACGACTTCTCAATGAGTACTGCGGCGCAGACAATATAAAAGTGGTATTCAGGGATAACTATTGATATTCAAAAAACATCAATTTTTTGCAACCGTATTGATATTTCTGCGTCTAACAGATGTTATGATTACACTCAAAGATATAAATAAGACTTATGAGGGTGCTGTACCGTTACATGTGCTAAAGGATATCAGTCTGCACATTGACAAAGGTGAGCTGGTTGCAATAATGGGTGCATCCGGGTCGGGTAAATCGACACTGCTCAATATCCTTGGTATTCTGGATAACTACGACAGTGGGGAGTATTATCTCGACGGGGTGTTGATCCGCAATCTTAGCGAGAACCGTGCCGCAGATCTGCGCAACCGCATGATAGGATTTGTGTTTCAGTCATTCAATCTCATCAGTTACAAAGATGCTCTTGAAAATGTGGCATTACCCCTATACTATCAGGGTGTATCACGGAAGCAGCGTAACCGTCTCGCAATGGAACAGTTGGAACGGATGGGGCTCGCCGATCGCGCGCATCATATCCCTTCCGAGCTGTCAGGGGGTCAGAAGCAGCGTGTGGCTATCGCGCGTGCCATTATTACGAATCCATCCATAATTCTCGCGGATGAGCCTACCGGAGCCCTTGACTCGCACACATCGCGCGATGTGATGGATCTTATGCGCCAGCTCAATTCCGAAGGAAGAACGATAGTTATTGTCACGCACGATCCGGCAGTAGGCGAACAAACCGACAGGATAATACGTATCAGCGACGGACGAATCATAACACCCGAAATACAATGTTAGACCTAATTCACGAAATAGGGCAGAGCCTTGGGCGCAACCGAACCCGTACGGCACTGACAGGACTTGCTGTGGCATGGGGTATTTTCATGCTCGTGGTGCTCCTTGGAGTAGCTCGCGGGGTCGTGAACTCTTTCGAATCGAATATGTCGGACCAGAATTTCGAGTCGCTCACCGTCTGGGGTGGTATCACCATATATCCCTATAAAGGCTATGAAGCGGGACGACGCATTGTATTGCGTGACAGTGATGTCGATCCGATCATTACACATAACCGCCATTATGTGGCTGATGCGCTTGTTTCGGCGAGTGTCGATACGGCAACGGTTTCAACCGTACACGGCACTGTGAGTGACGGATTCACCGGAGTTTATCCTGAAGAGATAAAAAAGGAGAATATAGTCATGTCGCAGGGGCGGTTCATAAATACGCCCGACATAGCCGAGCGTCGCAAGGTCATGGTGCTTCCCCGTCGTAAGGCTGAGCAGCTGTTCGGGTCGGCTGATAAAGCCATAGGCAGTTTTGTCCGGAGTATGGGACTTGCCTGGAAGGTGGTAGGTGTTTATGATCACCGTTGGAAATCGACATCATATGTTCCATATACAACTTCGAAAATGCTCACCGGAAACAGTCCGGATGTCGATCAGATTACGGTTTCGGGTCGTAATCTTTCAGATCGGTCCGATGCCGAGGCATTCCAGGATGGTGTGGTAACGACGCTTGCATCGCTTCACAGCTTCGACAGGAGTGAAGGCGGGAGCGGTGCGGTATGGGTATGGAACCGTTTTGAAAGTTATCTCACCGGTCAGACTGGTATGTCGATAATGCTTACAGCTGTATGGGTAATAGGCGTTCTTACCCTTCTGACAGGAGTGGTGGGTATAAGCAATATAATGTTTGTGTCAGTGCGTGAACGTACTCATGAAATCGGTATTCGTCGTGCAATCGGGGCACGTCCGCGCTCCATTCTGGTGAACGTCGTGACTGAGAGTATTGCCATTACAGTGCTTTTCGGTTATGTGGGAATAGTATTGGGAATGGCAGTAGTGAAGGTGGTGGACTATCTTGTCCATAACAGTGACTTTATGCTTAATCCGGGAATTTCCATACTGATGGCAGTGGAGGTGACGGTAGTTCTGGTGATCGCCGGTTCGTTAGCCGGACTTTTCCCGGCAATAAAAGCGATAGGAATACGACCTGTAGAAGCTTTGAGAGATGAATAAGAGTGCTATATTTGATGCTGACAGCTGGCGTGAGATCGGCGTGACTCTGTTACGTAACAAGACCCGCACATTTATGACCGCCTTCGGTATTTTCTGGGGTACGGCGATCCTCGCCATCTGCTTTGGAGGCGGGCGTGGGTTCCGTGGAATGATGACCCGTAACTTTCAAGGGTTTGCCACCAATATGGGCTTTGTTTCGCCAATGAACACCACTGTATCATATCTTGGCTACAATAAGGGCAGAGCATGGTCAATCAGGGAACTTGATGTCAGTGAGATACGACGGACTATTCCGGAGGTGGAGCGGCTTTCCACGCTACAACAGGTACCCTCAACGGCAAAGTACGGGATGAAGAGTGTGGGTACTTCAGGGGTAGGCGTCGATCCTGATTACTGGCACGTCATGACTCCGGTACTATATGCCGGACGTCTGCTGAATGAAAGCGATCAGGCGGGGACACGTAAAGTTGCCGTGATCGGAAAGACTGTAGCAGGACAACTTTTCGGGGAAGAGGATGCGATAGGAAAATACATACAGCTTGACGGTCTCTTCTATCTGGTTGTCGGAGTTGCCGGACAAAAGCAAGATGCTTCTATCGGACGCCGGATCGACGAAGGTGTATGGATTCCGTCGTCCACATTCCGCCGGGCATATAATTACGGTGACAGTTTCGGATTCGTAGTTTATACAAGTTGTAAGGGAATGACTCCTACAGATCTGGCACCACGGATAGCACGTATATTGAGAAGAAACCACGCTATATCTCCCGAAGATGACGGAGCAATCAATTTTGGCGACATCTCGCAGATGTTTGAAATGGTTGACAATGTTTTCAGCGGTATAGATCTGCTGATGCTTTTCGTAGGTATGGGAACCCTCCTTGCCGGTGTCATAGGGGTCGGAAACATTATGTGGATAATAGTCAAGGAACGTACCAGTGAGATAGGAATACGGCGTGCCATAGGCGCGCGTCCGTCAGATGTGATCATACAGGTTCTTTCTGAAAGTATGGTACTGACAAATATCGCCGGGCTGGCGGGAGTGACGTTTGCCGCAATAGTGCTCGGCGTGGTCGATCATTTTACATTCGACGAATGGTTCGGAAAAGCAGGTTTCGAACTTTCATTCGGAGCCGCGATCGGAATACTCGTCGTTTTCCTGGTGCTCGGCACCTGTGCCGGTTTGATTCCGGCACTTAAGGCTATGAATATAAAACCTGTCGAGGCAATGAATCAGAAATAATAACATAATTCAGTATATAACAAATGAAACGTTTTCTTCGCATAGCATTGTGGACTGCGGTCGCTCTGGTATTCGTGGGTACCTTTGTATTCCTTTACATGAATTCCCGTCCTAAAAAGGTGGTTTATGAACTGGTGAGTCCGTCAGAAGGGATAAATCTTGAACGTAATACCGTATTAACAGGTAAGATAGAACCACGCGATGAAATTGCAGTCAAGCCGCAGATATCCGGTATTATTTCCGAGATACTTGTTTCTCCGGGTGATCGGGTCAGCGAAGGTGATATAATTGCGCGTATCAAGGTTATCCCCGATGCCCAGTCACTCTCGTCGGCGCGAAGCCGGGTGGAAACTGCAAAGATAGCCCTTGATGACGCGGAAGCAAAATATGAGCGAGCCCGGATGCTGTACGAGCGTAAGATAGTGAGCCGCGAGGAATATGAGACCGCGGAATCGACCAAACTCAGGGCGCGAGCCGAACTTGATGCCGCACGCGATGCCTACGCCATTGTCAAGGATGGTATTTCCACGAATGATGCCGGAGCGAGCAATACAAATGTCCGCGCTACAATAACAGGAATTGTGCTTGATGTACCGGTCAAGGTCGGTAGCTCTGTAATTCAGGCAAATACTATGAACGACGGAACTACTGTAGCTACTATTGCCGATATGAATAATCTGATATTCAAGGGTAAAGTAGATGAAACCGAGGTGGGGTCGCTCTCCGTGGGTCAACCTATGAGTATAATGATAGGTGCTATGCCTGACACCCTCCTTGATGCGGTGGTGGAATATATCGCCCCGAAAGGAGTTGAGACCAACGGCACAAATACATTCGAGATAAAAGGCGCTTTGAGCATTGGAAACGGTATGTCTCTACGGTCGGGTTATAGTGCCAACGCTACGGTATCCTTGAGTCGGGTCGACGGTGTAATGACAGTGCCTGAAAGTGTTGTGGAATTTATCGGTGACAGCACGTTTGTGTATATTCTCACTGATTCAGTGCCTGAACAGAAGTTTGAGCGTGTTGCAGTGACAACCGGTGTGAGTGACGGTATAAATATTGAAGTTAAAAATGGAGTTGGCGCGTCAACCCTGCTTCGCGGTAACGAAAAGAGATAATAAGGATATGAGAAAAATTGGTGTTCTGATAATAGCCGCCGTAATGCTGTCAACATATATCCCTGCGTCGGCAGCTTGGGATCTTGACAGTTGCATTAATTATGCTGTGTCGCATAACATTACGGTTCTCTCCCGAACTCTTGATGTCACCTCTTCAGAGCTGGATATTACCGAGGCACAGAACCGGTTTCTGCCCGCGGTGTCGGCACAAGGGCAACAGTCGTTCAATTTCGGCCGTGGTCTTACATCCAATAATACATATGCCAATCGAAACACTCAGAGTACATCGTTTGGTATAGGACTTGAAGTTCCGGTTTTTCAGGGACTTGCCGGAATTCGCCGACTTGATTATGCACGTTGCGGGCTGCGCGGTGCCCTTGAACGACTTGAAGCGGCACGCGATAATGTAGAGCTGAATGTCATGGCACAATATCTTCAGGTACTTTACTGCGGAGAGATTGCCGACATTTCGCGTGAGACACTCCGTATGTCGGAGTATGAGCTTGAACGGCGTCGTGCGCTTGTCGATGGGGGAAAACTTCCGGAACTGGATCTTTATGAAGCTGAGGCACAAGTTGCCCGTGATCGTCTGACCGTAACCACTTCAGAAAATGACCGGGCTCTCGCTTTGCTTGATCTTGCCCAGATGCTGCGTCTTCCATCTGCCGATGGCTTTGAAATTACTCCTCTGCCGGTTGAAGAACAGCCGGTTGAACGGTTCGAGACAGTATATGACTATGCCCTGGAGCATAATCACGGAGTACTTGCATCACTCCGTGATATTGAGACAGCCGGCAGCAATATTCGTCTCGCACAGACCGGCTGGATACCCACATTGTCGTTAAATGCAGGGATAAGTGCAAATTATTATAAGGTGAACGGAATGGATAATCCATCGTTCAGAAGCCAGATGCGTGATAATTTCAGCAAATATATAGGATTGTCGCTGTCTGTACCTATTTTTGATCGCTTCAATACTCGTAACAGCGTCCGCCGAGCCCGAGTGCAGAAACTTAATGCAGAATTACAGTATGAACAGACAACAAGCGATCTTTATAAATCAATTGAACAGGCATCATACCTGGCAAAGGCTGCTGAAGACAAGCTCGCGGCAGCAAAGATAGCTGAAGCTTCGGGACTTAAAGCTCTCGAAGGTATGCGCGATAAGTACGAATATGGTAAAGCTACTGCCGCTGAATATGAGCAGGCACGTTCCACATGGTTGCGTGCCGTACTCGAACGTACGCAGGCAAGCTATGAACTGCAGCTCCGCCGGCGGATATTACGATTCTATTCCCGGTGACCGGTAATTGTCTTTAAAGCACAAGTCTCCGGAATAGCTGTTCGAACTGAGCATTGAGGCATTCGCATATTTCCTTACGTGAGATCGTTTCCGGAATAATTATAATGCCGGGATGGGAAGGGGAGGTCTGTATAACCGCGCTTTTCACAGCAGCCATCCAGCGATATCGCTCCTCGACAGCAAGACCGGGATATGGAACATCGTTGCGGGTAAAGAGTTGAAGCTGCCGACGGAGGCGTTCAGTGTCAGCTGCCGGAAACATTGTGCCGATGCGTTTGTCGTCGATGTGCAGTCGGGATTGTATCCATCTGTGACGTTTTGACATCATCAGAAGTCCGATATTAACGAATTCCTCCCGCTCTATGTCTGCGACATAGCGTAAGACACTGTATTCGTAAAGGATTTTTTCCGCCATAGTTATGATAGCATTTCGCGTTGGCGGATCGCTTCGGCAGTGAATATACGGCTTTCGGCAAGCCTGCGCGTTAAAAAAGTACGGTAAGCTTCACGGCGCTCAGCCGGAGAGATTTCGCTATCATCTTCCTTGAGCCATTCATCGGGAATAAGATCGACTATTCGGCTGAGGGTGCGTGGCGTTATAGCCTGACGCATGAGTGAGTCTGCCTCCTCAAGACGTGTGGCGAACGGGAGAAGAGCATGACGGCTTATATATGGGAAAGGGTCAAGCGCTGCCTTTTCGGGGTCTTTCCACGAGTGATGGAAATAAAGCGATGCACCATGGTCAATGAGCCAGAGTTCGTCATGCCATATCATCATATTAGGGTTCAGTCGGGTACGGTCAACATTGGTAAGGAAAGAGTCAAGCCATACAAGACGTGATGCAGTAAGTGGGTCAATTGAATTGACCGCAGGGTCAAAGGTTGCCGCTCCGGAGAGAAAATGCATTCCGAGATTAAGTCCTTCCGATTTGCGAAGAAGTTCCTGAACCTCTTCGTCAGGTTCGGTTATGCCGAATACCGAGTCGAGATGCAACAGCACCAGTTCAGGCGTATTAAACTTGAAACTCTTGGCAACCAGCCCACCGATAAGTTCAGCGATCAGGGCTTTTTTCCCATGACCGGCTCCACGCATTTTCACAACATAGCGGAAGCCGTCGGAAGCCTCGCCGAGCAAAGGAAGGGAGCCTCCTTCTCGAAGCGGCAGAATATATCGGGTGAGTTCTTCTTCTCTTAATTCCATTTACGTATAACGTTATGTCGGTACTTTACAAATAAATAACACCAAACGGCAAAAAAAATTTTGTAACTCCCGAATAATTTGTAATTTTAACCTGAAACCCGTTGAGATCCGCCGATTTTGAGTCATTGGTGGAATTAAATTACTTAGAGAATGATTAAAGATCTGGAACTACGTCTGCAGCCTGAAATAGCTTATAATCCAATGAGATTGCGTGGAGCGGTAAGCGACAGATTAAATGTGGATGCAAACCGCCTGACAGATGTCGTAACTGTAAGAAGGTCAATAGATGCCCGTCAACGACAGGTGGCAATTAATGTCACAGTACGTGCTTATGTTGATGAATCAGCACCCGAATCACTCGTAAAACCGGTTGATTACCGTGAGTTGGCTCCCGATGCGCCGTCGGCGGTGGTTGTAGGAGCGGGTCCTGCGGGGCTTTTTGCCGCCCTCAGGCTTATAGAGCGAGGAATACGTCCGATAGTTGTGGAACGTGGGAAGGATGTGGATTCGCGCCGTCTGGATATGGCTCGTATATCGCGTGAAGGCGTGGTAGATCCTGATTCCAATTATTGTTTCGGTGAAGGTGGTGCAGGCGCGTTCTCCGATGGCAAACTGTTCACACGTAGCAAGAAGCGTGGAAATGTGGAATCGGTTTTGCACGTTCTTTGTCAACATGGCGCGAATGAAAACATACTCGTAGAAGCTCACCCTCACATAGGTTCCGACCGTTTGCCGGCAATAATACGTAACATTCGTCAGACCATAGAACGTTGTGGTGGAGAAGTGCGTTTCAACACCCGCATGAAAGATCTTGTATTAGAGAGTGACGGGGAAGGACAAAAGGTAGTCGGAATAATTACAGCCGATGGCGAACGAATCGACGGTCCTGTGATAATTGCAACCGGACATTCGGCACGCGACGTATTCCATATGCTTGCCGACCGCAGGGTCGCAATGGAACCTAAGGGGCTTGCGGTGGGTGTCAGACTGGAACATCAGCAGGAACTGATTGACAAGCTCCGCTATCACAGTCGTTACGGACGGGGAAAATGGCTTCCGCCGGCGGAGTACACCATGCTCACCCGTGTTGACGGGCGTGCGGTGTATTCATTCTGTATGTGCCCGGGCGGAGTTATTGTTCCGGCAGCCAGTGCTCCGGGTGAACAGGTGGTCAACGGTATGTCGCCGTCGACACGTGGTACCCGCTGGGCAAATTCCGGAATGGTGGTAGAGATTCTCCCTGAGGATATTCCGGGAGACGATCCACTCCGTATGATGAATTATCAGGCTCAGATAGAGCGGCGATTCTTTGAAGACTCCGGAGAATCCCAGAATGCTCCCGCTCAACGTATGACCGATTTTTGTGACGGAAGGGACTCTATGGATCTGCCACGGACGTCATATGCACCGGGTATTCATCCGGCACGGATCGATAAGCTGCTTCCAGAGGCGGTATCGCACAGGTTGCAGCAGGGATTCAGGGATTTCAATAAAAAACAACCCGGATTCCTGACATCGGATGCAGTTCTGATAGGTTGTGAAACGCGCACATCATCACCCGTGAGGATACCTCGTGATAATGATACTCTTATGCATATCGAAGTGGCAGGACTGTATCCTGCCGGCGAAGGTGCCGGATATGCCGGAGGAATAGTATCAGCCGCAGTTGACGGGCAACGATGTGCCGACTCCCTTGCTGATGCTGTCAAACTACCTCATTAACCCCCTTTGAAGATGGATAATAGAACAGAACTAATTCTCATTAATATAACCGGTGTGGACCGCCCCGGGCTTACTTCCGCACTCACTGAAATACTCGGCCGACACAAAGCGATGATACTTGATATAGGTCAGAGTACGATTCATCATTTTCTGTCACTCGGATTACTCATAAAAACCGATTCCGAGCGATCGGGCGATATCCTTAAAGATCTGCTTTTTAAGACCTCGGAACTTAATCTCAATATTCGCTTCACGCCTACAGAGATCAATGATTATGAAGAGTGGGTATCGCAGCAAGGCAAAGAGAAATGGATAATAACTCTACTGGGGCGTCGCGTAACCGCCGATCATATTGCTATTCTGACCTCCGAAGTGGCGTCGCGCGGACTCAATATCGAGAGTATAAAACGTCTGACAGGCAGGATTTCGCTCAACGAAGCTGTTTCGAATACTTCAAAGACCTGTATAGAATTGTCGGTGCGCGGCAATCCGAAAGATAGGGAGGAATTTTCACGCCGACTCCTGCAGATAGCATCAAAGAATGAGGTGGACATATCTTTCCAGGAGGATACAGTGTTCCGTCGTACACGGCGACTGATATGTTTCGATATGGATTCGACACTTATTGAGACGGAAGTGATAGACGAACTCGCCATGCGTGCCGGAGTCGGTGATCAGGTTAAGGCTATAACTGAGCGGGCGATGCGCGGCGAAATAGATTTTATAGAAAGTTTTACCGAGCGGGTAGCTCTGCTCAAGGGGCTGGATGTAGGAGTTATGCAAGATATTGCCGAACATCTGCCTATAACCGAAGGCCTTGAACGAATGATGACGGTTCTTAAACGTGCCGGATACAAGACCGCGATTCTTTCCGGAGGCTTCACTTACTTCGGTGAGTATCTGCGCCGGAAATACGGATTTGACTATGTGTATGCCAATGAACTTGAGGTGGATGCTGATGGTAAGCTTACCGGGCGTTATGTGGGAGATGTAGTGGATGGACGACGTAAAGCCGAATTGTTGCGTCTGCTTGCCCAGGTGGAAAATGTCAACATAGCACAGACCATTGCGGTGGGTGACGGTGCGAATGACCTGCCGATGCTTGCAACCGCCGGTCTCGGAATTGCATTCCATGCTAAACCGAAGGTGAAGCAGACTGCCGAGCAAAGCCTTTCGACTATCGGTTTGGACGGTGTTCTGTATTTCCTTGGATTCAAGGATTCGTTTATCGACCGTATGTAACCTCAGATAGCCAGCGGATCAAGTTATGAGCTTTACCGCCGGATTGATATAATACAGTTTTTGTGTGGCACGGGTAGTGGATGTGTACAGCCAGCGATAGAAATCCAGACCTTGTGCTTCGGGCGGAATATATCCCATGTCGACAAACACATTCGCCCATTGTCCGCCCTGTGCCTTATGGCAGGTGACGGCGTAAGCATATTTAACCTGAAGAGCATTGAAGTAAGGATCGGTGCGCAACTGGCGAATCCGCGATTCCATCGGTACCGATGGAAGAAACAGATCAGGGTCGGATAATATGCGTTGCCACAGTTCGGCATATCTTTCACGGGTGAGCGCCGGAGCCTCTGATGTAAGGGTATCGAGAAGCAACTTGCAGTCGAAATCCACATCATGATCGGTAAGATGCAGCGAGACATCGGCAAACCGGAATCCATAACGCGATTCAAACCCGTAGATGTGATTGACCACAGCCATATCGCCGTTAGCCACAAAGTTGAGTCCCTTCACCTTCCGGCTCCATATGTAATTGTTTTTTACTACAAGTAACTGCTCGTCGACATTCAGTTCGCTGTCACGTTCAAGAATCTGCGAACGGACAGCCTTATTATAATCTACAGCCCTGCGGTTTGACCGGGTTATTATGAGAGTCTCGGTCATACCGTCCCGGCTATAGCATGATGTGATTTCGTCAAGCAGATCGTCACCTGACACCGCTTTTACATCATTGAAGCCCCGGAGGAACAGTTGCGGTTCAGGATAAGGGTGTATACCCATGGATTGCCGTAAACGTGTAGCGTTGTAAAGGATTCCCGATCCGGAAGCCTGTCGTACAGTGGCGGTCATTACCGCTCTGCTAACACTCAATCCCATATGTTTGAGAATATCGACGGACATCGCCGGAGACTCGTCACAACCTACCGGAGGAAGCTGAGCGGTGTCGCCAAGGAGAATCAAACGGCAGTTATCGCCGGAAAACACATATTGCACGAGATCGTCCAACAGCCCTTGAGTTCCTCTTTCCGGATCACTGTCATTCCCGATCATTGATGCTTCATCAACAATGAATACCGCATTTTTAGCGTTGTTTACGGCGAGTTGTCCGGGACCCGCCCATAAACCCGACAGTTCATGCCGGTAAATACGCCGGTGGATGGTTGTTGCTGTTTCGCCTGCAAATGCACCGAATACTTTTGCAGCCCGTCCGGTCGGAGCCATGAGTATTACCGGTACTTTTAGCTTTTGCAAAGCCTTTACCAGCGCACCGGTCAGTGAAGTCTTCCCGGTACCGGCATATCCGTTAAGAATGAAAACCCTTTCGCGTATTGTCGCATCGGCTGCGCAAAATCTGGCAAGAGCAGCTATGAGCATAGTCTGCTGCTCGGTAGGGGTATACGGAAATTCATCGAGGAGCATTGCTCCCAGAGTCTCCGCGTCAACAACCGGTGGGGGCGAATCGCTTTTCAAGGTAGATGGTATATGTTTAGTGTCTGAATCTCTACTTTGTCAGGAGAGCAGTAATAACGAAGATTGATTCCCCCATATATGTGTCAACTGCCGTGCTGATAGACTGGATTTCCCATCCTTCGTCCACCTCTTCGCTGAAAAGCCATGAAAAATCATATGACTCTCTCCGATAGTTGATAGTTGTCCACTTGGTCAATATTTTTTTCATGATAATAAAGTGATAAAGTTATTGCTATAAAAAGAGGAAGATTCTTGAATCTTCCTCTTTGAGCCGCGAGTGGGACTCGAACCCACGACCTTTTCGTTACGAATGAAATGCTCTACCGACTGAGCTATTGCGGCTTATACTCTGTGTCGTCACGAAAGACGATGCAAAGTTACAAATTTTCTATGATCTGTTTGCTAAAAATGACCTTAATTTTTGCCTCATCGGTTTTTAATTTAGCAAGTGCAGGCGAAGTGATAAACGGTGTCATAGCCGTAATAACTGTCTGTGATGTGGCATAGTATCCTGATCCGCTTGACGTTACGGTAGAGACAATATTTATCGGGGTAAGTACGAACGTATAATCCTCCGGAGTGATTTCATCCTTATCCAGCATGTCGACGATGTAGCTACGCAGTCCTGAGAATTCGTAGCTTTTTGTCGTTGAATTATAGGTGGCTGAAAAAGAGGTGATGTTATCCGTTAACTGATTTTTTGCGAAAAACTCATCTTTCTTTGACTTGAGAATGAGCAGCATGTCGGTAGGCGGTTTTATACCGTAGGCTGCATCAAGTTCCTCAACCGGCAGAGAAAGAGAAAGCGAGTTAAACACAGCCATCTTCCCGCCTTTAGTACGGAACGACTCTATTATTTCCTTAACCGGAAGAGTGAGTTCGATATCGGAACCGGCTGGCGCGGCAATTATAGCATCACCTGCATCCATGCTTTCCTGAAGAGATGAAGCTAACTTGTAGGTGAGGTTGTTATTGGTGATAACCTCTGGCGTAACGGCAAGACAAGCGCTGATACAGTTCATGACGGAGTCGCGTACTTCATCATCCACAGTGACATTCTTATGCACGGTATAATAAAGGTTTACGCGGGTTTCGGATATCTGCGACACACGACCGTTACCGAATGAATTGGCGATATATACTCCGGGGAACCATTCCGCGAAAGATGACGGCGAATAAAATATGCTTGAGGAGTCCTGATACTGTTTCATAAGATCCTCACCGAATTTTTTATCCAGTTTAACAGTAATTGTACGGAAATCCAGATCCATCAGGGAGTCGCTATGGAGCGGTTCGGCTGTGTATAGAGTTTCGCCCATAATATCCGATTCCGAATAATATGACGAAGGATCAAAATTACTGTATATAGGTGAGGGGAGCTGTTTGTTGAGGCGGTACACTTTTATTCCCATCGGAACAATCGAATCGCCTGTATAGGCTCCCGGTTCAATAAACATCAGCATACGCACGGAGTCGACCTTGAGTGATGTAACATCTGTAAAGTCAAGGTTTTGCGCAGGCATAAACTGGGTCACTATGTCGGAAGAAAGAGACCCATATCCACCCGCATCGATACGTCCTATAAGTTGGACTGTGGTACGGGACATTATCTCTTGTCCGGTGAGTGAACGGGCAGTGATGGTGAAGGCTGAGTCTTCAATTATCTCGACATGGTCGGTAACTAAAGAACTGCCTATAGTGGAAGTCGTATTGTCGCACGCCGAGAATGTGGCGGCGGCAATGGCGGAAACTATGAGAAAGCGCGTTAGCTTCATGATTATGATAATGAACTGAGGTTTGAAAACCTGTGGTCCTGAAAATGTCGTGTAAATCAGACACCAAGAGTATGGTAAAACTCTACGAGGGCAGCGGCGATATTTTCCTCACCCGGATATTGAAGCAATGGTTTGCCCGACGCTTCAGCATATTCGAGGATAGCAGGATTGAGATCGGGTGTCACAATAGCGAGTGCATCCGAATTGTCAATAGCTATTTTTGCAAGCGCGACTGCATCCACTGGTTGGTCACCGAGAACTGCAAGCTTTTCCTCCGGGAAACCGGCTAATCGAAGCTTTTCTACAAATCTGGGATCAAGAGTGCCCTGGAAGTCGTCGTTACGGAGAGTATAGACTATTTTTGAATTGGAGAACGTAGGATCATCGGCGAATATAGTGCGCAGATATACAGGGGCGAGGGCGGAAATCCATCCCATACACTGGATCACCTGCGGATCCCAGCGGAGCTTACGGACGGTTTCGATGACACCGCGTGCATAAAAAATCAGGCGTTCGTCATTATCTTCCGGGGTCTGTTCTGTTTCGAGCGGACCGTCGGAAGGGTGATCGAAATAGTCATCATTATCGATGAAATATACCTGCATACGTGTCGGCTGGAGGGTTGCCACCTTAATAATAAGAGGATGATCGTTATCGTCGATGATGATGTTGAGTCCGGACAGACGTATGACCTCATGTAACTGGTTGCGTCGTTCGTTAATGTTGCCGTATTTGGGCAAGAATGTACGGACTTCGTAACCTTCGCCTATTACGCTTTGAGGTATATCACTACCCTGAGCTGCAAATGGGGTCGTGACCGGTAGATAGGGTGCAATTTCCTGCGAAATAAACAAAACTTTATTTTTTGCCATTAGCCGATTATTCACATTTAGGTAAATCGTTGCAAAGTTACGAATTTTTTTTGATATAAAGGTTGCAGAATGTGCCATTTAGATTGTCATAGGCATGTTTTACGTTTTTTTAGCATGTTGTTATGATGAAAATATTTATCTTTGCTAATTGAATCAATATATATCTGATAAATGAAACGTTTTGCTTTGATAATGTCGCTTATTGCGATATGCGTTTTTGCGGTATCCGCCCAGATGCCCGGAGGGGTTAATCCTGTTACCTGGAAATTCAGTGTCAAAATGAAATCAGCTTCCGAAGGTGAAGTGGTGATGAAAGCAACCGTGGCTGATGGATGGCATTTATATGGATTCACTCAACCTGAAGATGGTCCTATACCTACAACCATAGATCTTACCGCCTCGACCGGTGTCAAGTTCACATCTGATATTATTGCCAAGCCTACTCCCAGAACCGAAAAAGATCCGTTGATGGGTACAGTTGTAAATTATTGGGAGAAAACGGTGACTATAATCCGTCCGTTCAAAGTTACTGACCGTGCGAAGGCACGTATTAAAGGTTCTGTTCGTTTTATGGCATGTAATGGCGAGACATGTATGCCACCGGCTACACAGGAAATAGATCTTGCTGTAAAAAAATAATGTTCTTATAGTTCGTTTCTAAGGAAAAAAATTTCATCAACTCATTGCGAAAATGACAAGAAGAGTGCTTACAGTGCTTGTTGCCTTGATAGCCTTGTTCTCAGGTTTATCGGCATATGCCCAGATTGTGGAACCCATTAAATGGACTGAATCAATGACAATGGATTCCGATAAGGAGGGTACCATCACATTTGCTGTTACCGTTGATCCGGGATGGCACATTTACGGACTTGAGCTTCCCGACGGTGGTCCTAAGCCTACCAGCATAGAATTTTCGAAACTTCAAAATGTAGAGCTTATCGGAGGAATTACCGCCAGTCCGGCACCGAAAGAGGAGATCGACATGGTTTTTGATCTGAAGCTTACATGGTGGGAATCGGCGGTCACCTTCACTCAGAAATTTAAGGTGATTAATCCGGGCGCATTCTTTATAGAAGGTGAAGTATCGTTTCAGGGATGTAACGACAGCAGTTGTATCCCTCCTACACGGATACCTTTCGAATTTGCATCTGATTTGGCAACACCAGTTCCCGCTACCGATGAGCCTGTGGCGGCTATAGCACAACCCTCACCAAATGCCGACTCCAAAGTTGACCAGGATGGATGGTGGACCCCGGTAGTATATCCAGAGGGCGATGAAAATCCGGGGGTGAGTGTAGCGGAGGCCTCATGGTGGTACATATTCATATGGGGATTTATCGGAGGTCTTGTGGCTTTGCTTACCCCATGTGTATGGCCTATGATACCTCTTACGGTAAGTTTCTTCCTCAAAAAGAACGGATCGCGTAGCAAATCAGTCAGAGATGCAGTCATATATGGACTTAGTATAATCGTAATATATCTTGTGCTTGGTCTTGCAATAACAGTTATATTCGGAGCAAGCAAACTCAATGAGCTTTCCACTAATGCGGTATTCAATCTGCTTTTCTTCGCATTGTTGGTTGTTTTTGCGATTTCGTTCTTTGGAGCTTTCGATATAAAACTTCCGTCACGCTGGAGTAATAGTGCGGATTCGCAGGTTGAGCGTACTTCAGGGTTGCTGAGCATATTCTTCATGGCGTTTACGCTGACACTCGTTTCCTTCTCATGTACCGGACCGATAATCGGAACACTTCTGGTGGAGGCGGCAACTGTCGGCAATTTTGCAGGTCCGGCAATAGGCATGGGAGCATTTGCCCTTGCGCTTGCCATACCGTTTACCCTTTTTGCGATATTCCCTTCTATGCTCAAGGAAATGCCTCGCTCAGGCGGATGGCTTAATTCGGTAAAAGTTGTTCTTGGATTCCTCGAATTGATACTCTCGCTGAAGTTCCTCTCGGTAGCCGATCTTGCTTATGGCTGGCATTTGCTTGACCGTGAGATTTTTGTTGCCTTATGGGTAATTCTGTTTATTCTGTTGGGAATGTATCTGCTCGGCAAGATTCGCTTCAGTCACGATACACCGGTTGAACATCTGTCTATCGGACGCTTCTTCCTCGCACTGGGTTCGCTGTCTATGGCGGTATACCTGCTTCCCGGACTCTGGGGCGCACCTCTCAAAGGAGTGAGCGCTTTTGTGCCCCCGTTGTATACTCAAGATTTCAATCTGTATGAAGGAGATCAGTTCCGTGAATTCGACGATTACGATGAAGGAATGCGTTTTGCAGCACGTGAAGGTCGACCTGTCCTGATTGATTTCTCGGGATATGGATGCGTGAATTGTCGCAAAATGGAAGGTGCCGTTTTTGACACGGATGAGATAAGCAGCATTATCACCGACAACTATGTGCTGATAAAGCTTATGGTCGATGACAAGAAGGCTCTCCCCGAACCTATGATAGTAGAAGAGAACGGACGTAAGATGAAGCTTCGGACTGTCGGTGACAAGTGGAGCTACCTGCAGCGAATGAAGTTCGGCGCAAATACTCAGCCGTTCTATGTGGTTCTTGATGGCGTAGGTTCTGCCATGACCACACCGTATTATTATGACGAGAATGTAGAACGCTTCGGATTATGGCTTAACGAGGGTGTGAAAAATTACAATGGACTTTAAGCATAATATGAGTAACCATACACGTCAGGAAAAAATAGAGGCTCTCGGTAAAGTAATAGATACTCTTGACCGGCTTAGGGTGGAATGTCCGTGGGACAGAAAACAAACTAATGAAAGCCTTCGTCCCAATACAATTGAGGAAGTTTATGAACTTGCTCAGGCATTACTGAACGATGATCAGTCAGACATACGTAAGGAACTTGGAGATGTCCTTCTTCATATCCTCTTCTATGCCAAGATAGGTGAAGAACGTGGCACTTTCGATATATGTGATGTGGCTGAAAGCCTGAACTCGAAACTGATCTTCCGTCATCCGCACGTTTTTGGCACCGAGAATGTCAGAGATGAACATGATGTGGAACAGAACTGGGAACAGATAAAGTTACGTGAAAAAGGTGGTAACAAGACTGTTTTGTCAGGAGTACCTGATGCTCTCCCTGCAATGATAAAAGCTGAACGTATTCAGGAAAAAGCTGCAAATGTGGGCTTCGACTTGGAGAAGCGCGAGGATGTATGGCATAAAGTGCGCGAGGAGATATTTGAACTCCAGACTGAAATTGAATCCGGTGATAAAGAACATCGTGAAGCTGAACTGGGCGATGCTATCTTCAGCCTGATAAATGTAGCGCGTCTATACGGAATAAATGCCGAGAATGCTCTTGAACGGACAAACAGGAAATTTATATCGAGATTCAATCATGTCGAACGCCGTGCAGCACAAGAGGGCATTGCCTTGAAGGATATGACACTCGCTCAGATGGACTGTTATTGGGAAGAAGCTAAACGGTTAGAAAAAACATCACAGAAATGAAAAATTTCAGGATTCCTGCCATATTGCTTTCAGTTGCCGTAGCATCGGCATGCACCACTATATTGGCACGCGGGAATGTCAGCCGAGGGTTTGAAACCGAAGCCCGTGAAAATAAAACCGGTATCACACTGGTGGTTGACAGCATTGATTGCCGGAGCGATTTGACCCGTATATATGGTTCTATTAAAGGTCAGCCGAACACTGCGCAGCGAATCGACTCTCTGTCATTGGTAGCTCCTGCTGTTAAGATCATGCAGGTGGATGATATAGACGGCATAGACATGCGTCGATGGTTCCAGTGGGATGAAACAGGTGTTATTCAGTTGGAAATAGATTTCGCCGCTTTAAAAAAACTACCATCGACCATGGTTATGCGTGCTGTGACTCCAAAGGGACCGGTTGTCTGGACCATTACACCGCATGCTGTGCGTAAAAAGTAACAATGAAAGTTTGTATAACGGAGAAACCGAGTGTCGCCCGCGATATAGCGGCGATACTCGGTGCTTTGGCTCGACATGACGGATATTTCGAGGGAAACGGTTATCAGATAACCTGGACTTTTGGTCATCTGTGTGAACTTAAGGAACCTGCTGATTATACGGATTTATGGAAGCGTTGGTCGCTTGCTTCTCTACCGATGATTCCTCAGCCTTTCGGTATCAAGGTGATAAATCAGGAGAGTATCCGTAGGCAGTTTCAGGTAATAGAATCTCTGATTGCATCTGCTGATGCGGTGATAAACTGTGGCGATGCAGGTCAGGAAGGTGAACTTATACAACGCTGGGTTATGCAGAAGGCATCTACCCATTGTCCGGTATATCGGCTGTGGATTTCGTCCTTGACCGATGAAGCAATCCGTCAGGGATTCGCATCCTTGCGTCCTCAAACCGATTTTGATAACCTGTATTATGCAGGTCTGTCAAGGGCGATCGGTGACTGGATACTTGGCATGAATGCGACAAGGCTCTATTCGCTGAAGTATTCCGAGCCCGGAAAAGTACTTTCAGTAGGTAGGGTACAGACTCCTACTCTTGCTCTCATAGTCCAGAGGCAGAACGAGATAGATAATTTTAAGTCGGAGGATTTCTGGGAGTTAAAAACACTCTATCGCGGAGCTGTTTTTTCAGCGGCTGCCGGAAGATTCAAGTCAGAAGCTGAAGTGACCGAGACGGTTGAGCGGATACGTCCTGTTCCATTACGGATACTCGATGTCCAGCAGAAAAAAGGTAAAGAGAGTCCCCCGCGGTTATTCGACCTGACATCCCTTCAGGTTGAGTGTAACAAACGCTGGGGCTGGAGTGCCGAAGAGTCATTACGCCTGATACAGTCGCTTTATGAAAAGAAGGTAACCACCTATCCGCGCGTAGATACCACCTTCCTCAGTGAGGACATACACCCCAAGATACCTGATATATTGCGTCGTATGGTGCATTACGCACCACAGACAGAACCTTTGCTTGCAAAACCAATAGCAAAGGTGAAACGTATATTTGATAATTCAAAGGTTACCGATCACCATGCCATTATACCGACAGGTCAGTCACCTGCCGGTCTGGTGGGTAATGAACGTCAGCTTTATCACCTCATAGCGCTGAGGTTTATTGCGGCTTTCTATCCCGATTGTATTTTTCAACAGACGACAGTTGACGCAGAGGTCGCTAACGTTAAGTTTAAAGCTACCGGAAAGGTAATCGAATTACCGGGCTGGCGTACGATTCTGACACCCGGAAAAGGCGACGGAGGAGCTGACGATGAGAAGGAGAATAATGACAAGTTATTGCCTCCATTCGTTCCGGGGGAATCAGGTCCGCATGAACCTTCATCAGTAAAGAAACAGACCCAACCCCCGAAATTTTATACAGAGGGTACTTTATTACGGGCTATGGAGACAGCTGGAAAGACTGTCGAAGATGAAGAACTGCGCGATGCTTTGAAGGAAAATGGAATCGGCAGACCTTCGACACGTGCAGCGATAATTGAAACCCTCTTCAAACGTGGTTACATAAAACGTGAACGTAAGAATATTCTTGCCACCGATGCCGGTAAGGAACTTATAGCAACTATAAATGAGGAATTGCTTAAGAGCGCCAAACTTACCGGTCTGTGGGAAAATAAACTGCGCAAGATTGAACGAGGACAATATAATCCGGGAGAGTTCATTGACGAATTGAAGCAACTTATTAACGGTATAGTAATAAATGTGCTTAATGACAATTCGATGCGTAAAATCGAAGTAACCCAGCATAATGATTCCGGCGCACGTACGAAAAAGGATGGGACCGGTTCGGCAACCGCTGCAAAAGGGAAAACAACGAAACCGAGAAAAAAGAGTGTACGCAAGCTGGAGGATATAACGTGTCCTATGTGCGGCGACGGACATATTATCAAGGGAAATACTGCCTACGGGTGTAGCCGTTATGCATCGGGGTGCCGACTCCGACTCAATTTTTCGGATTATCCCTCGGACCTTACGCCGGGACGTCTCAATATGGCAATAAAAAAACAATATAAATGAAAGAAGAATTATTCCCGATAGTCACTCCGGATGGTGAAGTGACAGGATGCGCATCAAGAACTGAATGTCACAGCGGTTCCATGCTGCTTCATCCAGTTGTACATCTTCATCTGATTACTCCTGATGGATTACTCTTCTTGCAGAAACGAGTCCTGACAAAGGATATCCAGCCCGGAAAATGGGATACAGCGGTTGGCGGTCATGTGGATTACGGGGAAGATGTACTCTGCGCTCTACGCCGCGAGGCTAAAGAGGAGCTCGGATATGATATATTGTCGCCTGAATTTGTAATGCGCTACGTGTTTCAATCCGATAGAGAAAAAGAGCTCGTAAATGTTTTCGCCGAGGTAGTTTCACCTGATGTCAATCTTAATCTTTCACCTGAGGAGATAGAGACGGGACGATTCTGGACTCCGGAAGAGATCAAGGACGCATCAGGGCACGGGTTACTTACACCGAATTTCGAACAGGAATATCTGCGCATAGCCCCGATTCTTGAAAAAATAGCCCGAAAAAAGGAGTGAGTATGTGGCAGTGGATCATTACCGGTATTATTGTGACAGGAGCATTCATTTGGATTGTTGTGAGACTGCTGTCGCGTTCTCATGGCTCCACGGAGTGTAATTGCGGTTGCGGTGGATGCCCTATTTCCGATAATTGCCCGGAATGTCAAAACCGGCATCACGAAGCATCGAAAAACCGAGATCACGGGAGGCATTGATCAGTTCGGGATAGTGGGCATCGCTGTTGACTAATATAGGGACTTTCGATTCGGCAAGGCGGCGCAACCATTTGCGGTTAGGAAACATACGACGGTGATCAGCCCAGGCTTTTGTATTCAATTCTACTGTAACTCCAGTCTCAATTATAAGATCAATAAGGTCGTTCACGAGATTTTCATACCATTT